>NZ_JAMFRV010000791.1 GCF_026224925.1 Pseudomonas sp.
CTTGATCACTGCCACCAGCGCTTTAGAGTCGGCCGGTGCAATGACCAGGGCGTTGACCTTCTGCACGATCATTTGGTTAACGATAGCGATCTGCGCAGCAGTGTCCGACTCGTCCTTGATACCGTTGGAGATCAGGTCGAAATCAGCCGAGTGGTCTTTTTGATAGGCTTTGGCCCCATCTTCCATGGTCAGGAAGAATTCGTTAGCCAGTGATTTCATCACCAACGCAACTTTAGGTTTTTCAGGGGCGGCAGCATGGGCTGCAGAAAACGGGAGAATGGCGGATGCGGCGGTGAGCATAGCGACAGCGAGAAGACGAGCAGCGAATGGCAGCTTCATGGGTTCACTCCGATCTTATGATTATTGTTTTGGCATCGCTTGCGGCGGCGCAAACGTTTGCGTGAATGAACTATGAGAACGGCGGATTAATTTGTCAACTGCCGCGTCGCGTATCCTGACCAGTTGCTCGACGGTTTTAATATACCGCAGGTTGCGAAAAATCCCACATTGAAATACTGTATGCCCGTACAGCAAATCAAGGACTTCTCCGTGGCAAAGAATACTGCAGCAACGCCAAAGGCCCTCAGTTCCTATGAACTACTTGGGGCGCGGGTCCAGAAAATAATCAACTCCACCAACGCCCAGAAGTCGAGGACTGCGCTACTTATGCGTCTGCCTGATGAACTGGAAGACGAATGGAATCAAATGCTTGGTGAAATCGCCGAGAACGACAACGTCACCCTCGCCTATCGCGATGACGGTGGCGTGCAGATTTTCTGGACAGTGCCGAAGGAAGATTGAGGCATGATTGTTCGGGTGGCAGCCTTTCTGATATTGAGCATTTCCCTTAGCGCCCACGCCGATGCACCACGCACCTTCAGTGAAGCCAAAAGAATCGCGTGGGGGCTTTATGCGCCACAATCGACCGAGTTTTACTGCGGCTGCAAATACAATGGTCATCGGGTCGATATTGCCGGATGCGGCTATGTCCCGCGCAAAAATGCCAACCGTGCCCAGCGTATCGAATGGGAGCACATCATGCCGGCCTGGCAGATCGGCCACTTACGCCAATGCTGGCAAAACGGAGGGCGCAAGAACTGCACCAAGACCGACCCGGTCTACCAACACGCCGAAGCAGACCTGCATAACCTGGTGCCTAGTATTGGGGAGGTTAACGGCGACCGGAGCAACTTCAGCTTCGGCTGGCTTCCTGTGCAATCAGGTCAATACGGGTCATGCCTGACTCAAGTTGATTTCAAGGCGAAGAAGGTCATGCCTCGCCCGTCGATTCGCGGAATGATCGCCCGGACCTATTTTTACATGAGCAAGCAGTACGCCCTGCCCTTATCTAAACAAGACCGTCAATTGTACAAAGCCTGGGACAGGACGTACCCGGTAGAGGCTTGGGAAAGTCAGCGCAATCAGCGTGTAGCCTGCGTAATGGGTAGAGGAAACGAGTTTGTGGGCCCGGTGAACATGAAGTCCTGCGGCTGATCAGCTACGCGTCTGACCGACGCGAAAAAGCCCGGCACTTGCGAAAGTGCCGGGCTTTTCAATGAAGCCGGATAACGTCTTATGACGCCTCGGCTGCATCCTCTTCAGCCTGGATGCGCTGGGCGCGCTGGATCATCAGCTGCGAAGCATAATCAGCAGCTAATTGAGCAGCGTCGACAGGCTCAATCGCGCCACGGGTGATCAAACCGGTCAGTGCGGAGGCGGCAAACATATCCCAAATGTCTTGTTCATCATCAAGCAGTGACATGCGTACTTCCTCGTATAAATAGAGACAGTACTGTACCACCTGACGTCGCAAGACGTTGTAAGTCAGTTCTGCAAAACACGCTGACCGCTGAAGCGCTTCCGCAACTTTTACCGCGCATCCATTCATCGGAGGACTGTTCTACAACGTACAAATACGTGCAACATTTAGGTCGACGATAAGTCGCATTAACAGACCGTGAAGAAACGTTTTTTTGGGTAACAGCATCTGCGCCGTGGCTGCTTGAAGTTATCGACAGGTCGTTTATTTACGTTACCAATAGGAGGCGCATTGATGGATCAACAAAAGGAGTTTGAAATCGATTATCAATTTAACGGCGAGCGCAGGAGCTTTACTCATCAAGCCGCGCACCTGTGCGAGAGCGATGCCTTGCACATAGCAACCTTGCATGCCGGAGTTGTCAGTGCACAGGCCAATATAGCTGCAGGTCCCGTTCGACTAGCCCTTCAGCAAGCTGAGGGGCTAGGCATTACTCAAGTGCTATGGAAACGTTCGCGTTAGCACTGGTTGAGAGGGCAACATAGCTTCAGATGGAAGCATAGTCGCCGGTGCCATCTGGCCAAGGCGTCAATAGCTCAAAGCCGGTAGCTGTGACGGCGACCATGTGCTCCCACTGGGCTGAAAGCGATTGATCGCGGGTTAATACTGTCCAGCCGTCTGGCAATACCTTGGTCCCTGGCTTGCCCGCGTTGATCATGGGTTCAATGGTGAAAACCATGCCGACCTTGAGCTTCAGCCCCGCCCCCGCGCTGCCGTAATGCAACACTTGCGGCTCTTCATGGTAGTTACGGCCGATACCATGGCCGCAATAGTCACGTACCACGCTAAAACCTTCACGATGGGCAACGCTCTGAATGGCATGACCAATGTCGCCCAGGGTTGCCCCGGGGCGAACCGCCAGAATACCCGCGCGAGTAGCCTCGTAGGTGGCGTCCACCAGGCGCCGGGCCAGCGGGCTAACCTCACCCACGAGGTACATGCGGCTGGTGTCGCCAAACCAACCGTCTTTGATGACGGCGACATCAATATTGATAATGTCGCCGTCTTTAAGAATATCTGACGGGGATGGGATCCCGTGGCACACCACTGTATTTGGCGAAATGCAGGTGGTTTTGGTGAAGCCGTGATAGCCAACGTTGGCTGGAATGACTTTCAACTCGTTGACGATGTAATCGTTGCAAATATCATCCAGCGCTTCAGTACTGATACCCGCCTTGACGTGGCTGCTGATCATCGCCAATACGTCGGCGGCCAATCTGCCCGCAATGCGCAACTGGACCAGGTCCGCTTCTGTTTTGATAGTGATGCTGGGGCTCATTGCACTGCTTCCTCAAATATCGAACGGCGTTCATGGCAAGACGGTATCACCCCCCGCGTTCTGCCCGAATCAAAATTTGACCACTATCAGCATCAATAAGACCGGCGTAGCCGTTCGCAAAGGTTCACCCACCCCATTTTTCACCTCGCAATCAATATTCGAGGGATAAATACGCTATCAGCGCTCATGGGCAAGGAGGAATGTGAGGGTGCAGCGAGCGGTCAAGGGAGGATAAATTTAAGGGGTCATAACATTCGTAATGCAAACCACTTGGCGGCTTAGTCTGCCAAGCACTCAGATAGCGACAGCGCCAATTGCCCGATCGCGTCCTGGTCCACGCCCGTCAGCGCGCGATAATGCAAAATGACAACCCTTTCCGCCTCCGTCAGGCTTTCAATACGCAGCGGAGTGCGATGGCCTGACAGCAAATAAAGCACGTCAACCCCTTTGAAACTGAGGGCCGCCAAATAATCAGAACGCGGCGTACGCTGCCCGCTTTCGTATTTTCCCGGTGCGTTGGCTTCGACGCCGCCAATGGCTGCGAAGTCTTGTTGAGAGAGCCCTAGCGTCTTCCGCTCTTCTTTCAACCGCGAACCAAGATGATTCATTTGGGCTTACCTAAAGAGGAATGTCATTCATAACCATACGCGCACTTTACGTACGGAGTTGAACAATCGGGACCGGTTGCGAAGACGGTTACGAATTAAGTTCAGAATTTTTCCACCCGC
>NZ_JAMFRV010000792.1 GCF_026224925.1 Pseudomonas sp.
CGGAAGTTGTCGGTGCTTTGCCGCACACGGTTGCAGCCGTGGCGCAATGGGATGGAAAAAGCCTGCCGCCCGAGCCGGTGTACCAAGCGCTCAGTGTTGATCTGGCGCTAGCCCGCAAGAATCAGACGTTGGGCGACCTGTCCAAGCGCCTGAACATGGAATTGGCCGGTTACCGCAGCCTGCTGACGAAAACCGCTCGCGCCTTACCGTTCGCGACTGAACCGCCGTCTTATAAAGAAGCACTTGAAGCGCTTGATGAGCGTTGGGGCGATCCGGCCTATTGGCAAGCGATTCGCCGAAACACGAGCAGCATCACCCCCTATTATTTGTTGGCCGCCGTTGACCACCGCATCGATGACCTCGGTGAAGTGGCCCCTGCGACCCCCGATCAAGCGATCTACCTGGACATCTTCGCCCGGACCTTCTGGATGGGCTTGGTGATCACCGTGATCTGCCTGTTGTTGGCTTATCCACTGGCCTACCTGCTGGCTAATTTGCCGTCGCGGCAGAGCAACTTGTTGATGATCATGGTGCTGTTGCCATTCTGGACATCGATTCTGGTGCGGGTGGCGGCCTGGATCGTATTGCTGCAATCGAGCGGCTTGATCAACAGCGCTTTGATGGCAATGGGCATCATCGATAAACCACTAGAGCTGGTGTTCAACCGGGTCGGCGTGTACATCTCGATGGTGCACATCATGCTGCCGTTCATGATTCTGCCGATTTACAGCGTGATGAAAGGCATTTCCCCGACCTACATGCGCGCCGCTATCTCACTCGGCTGCCACCCGATGGTCAGCTTTTGGCGGGTGTACTTCCCGCAGACCTACGCCGGTATTGGCGCGGGCTGTCTGCTGGTGTTTATTTTGTCGATTGGCTACTACATCACCCCGGCGTTGCTCGGCAGCCCGAACGATCAAATGGTCAGCTACTTCGTCGCCTTTTATACCAACACCAGCATCAACTGGGGCATGGCCACGGCGCTGGGCGGCTTGCTGCTGATGGCGACCGTCGTGCTTTATCTGATTTATAACTGGCTTGTCGGCGCTAGCCGTATGCGCTTGAGCTGAGGAGAGTCAACATGCTGAGCCCTTACACATCGCCCATTGAGCGGATCTGGTTTTACGCCCTGCGCATTCTTTGCGGGTTGGTGCTGTTGTTTCTAGTGTTGCCGGTGCTAGTGATCATCCCGTTGTCGTTTAACTCCGGGAGCTTTCTGGTGTATCCGCTGCAAGGGTTCTCCCTGCACTGGTACCAGGACTTTTTCTCCTCGGCAGAATGGATGCGTTCGCTTAAGAACAGCATGATCGTCGCGCCTGCTGCCACGGTACTGGCCATGGGCTTTGGGACGTTGGCGGCGATTGGTTTGACCCGAGGCAACTTCCCCGGCAAGGCGTTAATCATGGCCTTGGTGATTTCACCGATGGTGGTGCCGGTGGTTATCGTCGGTGTGTCCAGTTACTTGTTTTTCGCGCCACTGGGGTTGGGCAACAGCTATATCTCCCTGATCCTGGTGCATGCGGTGTTGGGTGTGCCGTTCGTGATCATCACCGTGTCGGCTACCTTGCAGGGGTTCAACCATAATCTGGTTCGTGCGGCTGCCAGTTTGGGGGCGTCACCGTTGACCGCCTTCCGCCGGGTAACATTGCCGTTGATTGCGCCGGGGGTTATTTCCGGGGCGTTGTTCGCCTTTGCTACCTCGTTTGATGAGGTGGTGGTGACGTTGTTTCTCGCCGGTCCCGAACAAGCCACCTTGCCACGGCAGATGTTCAGCGGCATCCGCGAAAACCTCAGCCCGACTATCGCTGCTGCAGCGACCCTGCTGATAGGGTTCTCGGTGGTGCTGTTGCTGGTGCTGGAATGGTTGCGTGGGCGTAGTGAGAAATTGAGGACGCAGGCGGTTTGACGAGTCCACGCAATGTTCAGCCTAAAACTGGCCGCATACAGACCCATCGAGGGGGCGAATTTTCCATGATGTGACAAAAAGGTCATCGCCTTTGTTGGACTGTCGCATCATGGAATAGATGTCGCCTTTTGCGGCCGCAGTTTCACCGTTTCATACATCCGACTAACAACGTCATACCCCCTCAAAAACAACCACTCCACGTCCACCCCAAGCGTGCTCAGACGTTGCAGTTTACTCAGATAGGCAAACGTCTCCGGGTCGACCCAAGTCATCTCCTTATAGCTATTCTCAATCAGCGCTTTGTTGAAGATGTTTAATATCTGCACTATCGCCTTATAACCCACTATGAAGTTGAAGACGCCTGCGACTCCGGGGCCGGCGATGACGGCGGCGTTGATGTGCAGGATGACGTAGCCGTTTTGCAGGGACAGTTGCAAACCGGCCTTGTCGCTGGCACCCGATGCAGCGCCAGCGTCGATGCCGAGGAGGGCCAGTTCTAGCCAGCTGTCGTCTTTGGTGGTTTTTTTGACCAGTGGGCGGCGCAGGGTGAGTAGGTCGCAGGGTGGCTTCCACAGCAGCGAGCCGCTGATTTTGATACCCGCCGGTGCGCCCGCGAACAGGTCGAAATCTGCGCCCAGCAGGTCGTTGTGGCGGATATACGGTTTCAAGCCAGTTTCTGCGTGGCTGAGACGGCGCTCCGCGTCTCGTCCGATGTCGAGGCAGATGGCGTTGTTTTCTTGTTTGTTTGGTCCCAGGCGCAAGTTAGCGCTAAGCATCATCGAGGCGCCGGCAAAGCCCCAGGCTTTGATACTGCCGGTTAGGCAAAATGTGCCGAAGTTGACCGGTTCCGACCATTTGTTCTCGCTGGAATATTTCAGCGTCGTGGCCTCTGCCGTGGCTCGGCCGGGCACCTCAAACTTGGCGATATCAATTTCGCCCTGAGCCAGATTGATGTCCATCGTCACTTCGGCAGAGGCGCCAAGGATTTTTTTCATGCTGATATTGGGGGCGGTGACGTCGGTGCCGAGTTGCACCTTGCTTTGTGGCGGGCTCAGGCAACGGATCAGTCGCGCTTGCGGGCTGTTATCAAACAAGCGCAGCGGGCCGAGGGTGCTTTGCTTAAACAACATTAGCCGCAGGTCTTTTCCCCAGGCGTCGAAGGTCGCGTCGTCGCGCAGGTTCTCAATGTGGATTTTTTCGGTTTTGATATGGCGCTTGAGCGCTTCGGGTAGAAAGAAACCGTGGCGGTCGAACCAGCTATCTTGAATCTCCAGCGGACGGGCGTCGTGCATTGTCAGCCAGGTGCTGAACAGGTCAGGATCGGTGGTCTTGTCGCCAGTCTTCACGTCGATAGAAAGTTTTTTTGCGTGGGTCAGTGCGTTTTTCAGGTCTTCTTTCAGTAACGCTTGGGCGCGCCGGTCAAGATCCTTAAGCACGGAGGTGAGGCTCAAGTGACGGAGTCGAGTCACTTCGGTGGGCACGCTGATTTCCCGTAGCGGAAAGTCTGCGCGCATTAGCCGCTGTTGAGGTTGCGGGACGAAGGTTTCGGGGTTCCAGAGCAGATGGCGACCGGGTTTGGCGTTCTGGACGAAATCCTTTGCCTTTCTCTTTAGCTCCTGTTCCTTGGACTCGAGTGCACGCCATTGCTCTTGTTCTGCGTTAAACAGGTTGCTCGGCGGCTGTTGTTTGGCGACATTGATCCAGTTTTCAACGGACGCTTGAGCGCTCTGCTCCACGGCTGTTTTTTGCCTGAGCCAAGAGTGATATTCCTCGTACTTCTTGAAGTCTTGCTGAATACCTTCGTTGTCGGCCTTCAGCGCATATTCGGGCAACGCCAGGCCATACGCGGCGGCTTCGAGAAGGGTTTTGACCAGTTCGGAGTAATGAAATTTTGTGGTCGAACTTCTTAACCACTCTGCGGTGTCCGGTAACCGTGACGTGAATTCACGACTTGGACTTTCCAGCTCTGCAAGCAATGTCGCGTGGTCTTGGGATAGCTGCTCGATTTCTTGTGGGCTGAAATGCTTAGCGCCTTCGTCCAATAGTGTTTGGCGCTGTTTTAGATAGCGCTGGATGATCTCGCGTGCCTTCAGGGCTTCGGCGCTGTAAAGGCGGTCGTCTTTAAATTTATAGCCGCGCTTGAGCGCTATTTTATGGGCCTTCGTGTCGAGGGCTGCAAACTCCCTACTGAGCTTTTCGTCGTCACGTTGCCGCTCGCCAGTCATTCGAAGTTGCTCGGGAGACACATGTGGCGTGTTGTCGATGTTAGTGCCGTTTTGCGCTGTGGTGGGTGTTTGGACTTTTTCGATCTCGGCTCGGATCACCGTCAACTCGTACTCAATCTGCAAATACCGCTGGCTGTCCTGTGCATCCAAAAAACTGCTGACCTTGGGCTCAAGAAAGGGCTCCAGCAAGCCTGCGTTGTTCAGCGCGCTGATTCGCGAATCCGGATCACTGGTTAGCAGCTTCTTTTTCAGGTCATCGGCAGCTTCGATCAGCGTGGGCAAGGTGTGTTCGCGCAGCAACCAGAAACGATTCTGGCCGACCTCATAAATCAGATCGGCATAGTGCGTGGCGTTTTTGCGCCGTTGCTCGCTGCAGAAATCAACCGTGCCATGCTCGGGAGGGGCAGCGATTGAATTGAGCTGTAAGGCCTCTACTAAAGGCGGTTCAGGTGTTGCGGTTGCATCATCGGAAGCAGGCACCCCCGCACGTTCAGGCACCCTTAGCACCCAGCCCGTGCGGATGTAATTCGGATTGTTGATGAAGGGGTTCAAACCCTGCATCTCGGCGATGCGTATGCCGAAGCGTTGGGCGATGTGGCTGAGGGTGTCGCCCTCCTGCACGGTGTAAAGGCCCATTGTCATGGTTGTATTCTCTGTAGCAATTGTTCGACCCGGCGATGCGGCAGCTCGCGAGACGTGAGGATTGCCATGAGGTCTTCGCGTTGGCTAAGGTCGCCGTGGATGATCAGGGCGCTCAACTGCAGTAAGTGCCGGTCGACACCGATGCCGTGCTTCACAAGGAAGTTGAGGTTACTCACCGAGCGGGACAGGTCTGTATCACTCAGGTGCGTGAACGGCTGCGGGTTATGACGCAACCAGTACAGCCAGCGGATGTCGATGTAGGTCGAGTAGAGGCTGTCTGGGAGTGACAATGGGTATTCACAGGTGGCTGTGGCGGGGGCGTCGTTTTTCCAGGCATGCCAATGACGTGTAGTGGGGTCGGCGCTGGGAACGGGGGTGAAAACCTCACACCAGGGACCGAACAAGCAGGCTTGTTGCCGACCGCTCTCCAGCGCCATGGACGCCCAAATGGCAGGGTCATGGATGTTCCTAGAACCCTCGCTCAGCAGCGCTCGGGCATGGGCGAGTGCCGCCTTTGGCTCGGTGCAAGTGAGGGCAACTCCTCCCGGTCGTTGATGACAAAGGTCGGCCATCTGGTCGATGCCCTGCGGCCCGATAACGAACCATGTCGGTCCTTGAAGCATGTCGGCCTGGAAGGGCGTGCGGCCCCACAACTGTTCGTATTTACACGGAATTCTTGCGTGTGTAAGCGCGCGCCAAGCTACGGTGGCTTGGGCCGCGTCGATAAGAAAAACCATTTTTTGCAGAGGGGCTGGATTCAGTTGATTCAGGGTGGGGCGATTGAGAAAACGAGTGATCACTTCAGACATGCGCCTGCCTCCGAGAGTCTGTTTGGGGGCGCGAGCATGCTGTGACAAAAGAGGTGGATCAACGCGATAGCGGCGAAAGAGACGTTTCCAGAGGTACTTGAGGATTGGTCCTACAAAACAGGCCCCGCCTTCATATCCTTATGAGCGCCGTGAGCCGAACCGCAGCCTTCAGCAGTTCCTATGGGGGTTGTGTAATATCCTCCTCTTTTACGTCCGTGCATGGAGCCTCAGGTGAACGTTAACGATGCCAGTTTCGAAGAGCTGCTCAATGCTTTGCATGATGGCGTTTACATCACAGACGGTGACGGCAAGACGCTGAAGGTCAATAAGGCTTACGAACGGTTGACCGGTCTCGACAGTGCGGACCTGATCGGCCGGCCGATGCAGGAGTTGGTCAAGGAAGGAGTGATCTCGCAGTCGGCATCCTTGCGTGTGTTGCAGGAAGGCAAGCCGATGTCGGTGATGCAAAGCCTGCATCAGGGCAAGAAACTGTTGGTCAGCGCCACACCGATTCTGGCCGCCGACCAGAGCATCAGCTACGTGGTCAGCACGGTGCGGGATATGACCGAACTGCTGCGCATGAAACACGAACGCGATGAGCTGCAACAGCTCAAACAACTTCGCAACAGCACCGCCAAACTTCACGCCGGCCAACGCGACAGCTTGCTACATTCCCCATTGATGGCCGATCAAGAGGTTTCCGGTCGAGTCTTCGCTCTGGCGCGTCAAGTCGCCAACAGTAAGGTCAAGGTGTTGCTGCAAGGCGAAACCGGAGTTGGTAAAACCCTCGTCGCGCAATTTATCCATAACGCTAGCAACCGGGCCAAAGAGCCGTTTCTAGCGCTGAACTGCGGTGCATTGCCGGAAAATCTGATTGAGGCGGAGCTGTTTGGTTACGCCCCCGGCGCCTTCACTGGAGCGGGGCCCAAGGGCAAGCGTGGGCTGCTAGAGCTGGCGCACCACGGCACCTTGTTTCTCGATGAGATCGGCGACTTGCCCTTGGCAGTGCAGGTCAAGCTACTCAAAGTGATCGAAGAGAACCGATTCATTCCGGTGGGAGGACTTGAGCTTAAAGAAGTCGACGTGCGCATCATCAGCGCCACTCATCACGACCTAAAACAGCTGGTGGCAGAAGGGCGCTTCCGGGCTGATCTGTATTATCGGCTCAATGTGGTGCCCATCGCCATTGCGGCCTTGCGTGAGCGCAGTGAAGAAATCGCGCCGCTGCTGCATTACTACCTCGAAAGCTTCAACGCCCGTTATCAGCGCAACGTGCAGCTGAGCCTCGAAGCCTTGGACGTGCTGTGTGATTACCCATGGCCGGGCAACATTCGTGAGCTGATCAATATCGTCGAGCGTCTGGTGGTGACCAGTCGTGCTGACGTCATCGAAGCGTTGGATCTGCCCGAAGAGATCCTCAACCTCAATCCGCAGCACTCTGACGACAGTCGCCTGCCGTTGCGCAAGGTGTTGGAGAATGCCGAGCGCGCTGCGATTCGTGCTGCGCTGCAGTTACATAAAACTACGCGGCTAGCCGCCAAAGCACTGGGTGTCAGCCAGGCAACGGTGGTGCAGAAGATGAAACGCTGGGAGCGGTCTGATTAGGATTTCAATCAACAGCCCTGACAGCGATTAGAAAGCTAATCGCAAATAGCTGCTTTGTATCCTTCTTTTTGGTCCTAACCCTTGTCCTGTGCGGCTCTAAGGGTTTTGGCACAGCTTTCGCTATTCCATTTGGCACGCCCTCGCGCAAAACAACTAATAAAGGACGAGCCCGATGAGCATCTCTGCGTTCAAAATTGCCAACAAACTGATCACCGGCACCGCTGCCATCGAGCAACTGGCCGCTGAACTGACTCGCCTGAATATCAATAATCCGTTAATCGTCACCGACGCAATATTGGTTAAGTCCGGCACTGTGGATTTGGCGTTGGCTCACCTAGGTGATCGCCGTTACGGCATCTTCGATCAGGTCAAACCCGAGCCGGAAATATCTATCGTTGAAGACTGCACCCGCGCATACCGCGAAGGCGGTCATGATGGATTGATCGGTCTCGGTGGCGGCAGCGCCATCGATATCGCCAAAGGTGTCGCCGCCTTTGCCGGACACGAAGGACCGCTGACCGAGTTGTTCGGCGTGGATCAAGTGAAGCGCAAA
>NZ_JAMFRV010000793.1 GCF_026224925.1 Pseudomonas sp.
CGAAGGGGCGCATGCTGGCAACCGTCCAGATGTACAGCCACACTGTGCTCTCGCCCAGAGGGTGATTCAGCAGACGGAAAAGCCACTCGTCGAACAGTGTGAAAGTGGCATGCCCCGTGGGCCACAGCCATAAACACATCAACGCCAGAGCGAGTAGATTGCAGAGTAGTAGGCGGCTGAAATTCCACCTGGGTTGGAAGAGTTCTTGATTGTTCATAAAATGCCCCCCATTTGGCATTCTAACGGCAGCAAAAAAATGTCAGATTTCAAGCGGCGTTTTATAGGCGCTTGTCATTACTTTGTCATCACTTCAGATACCTTTTCTTATGCATGATTTTCCGGATATTGATTACACCCAGCGTTTCATCTTTGACGAAAGCGACGTTCGCGGTGAACTGGTGGCGCTCGAGCGCAGCTATGCCGAAGTATTGGCCAAACACCCCTACCCAGAGCCTGTGGCGCAATTGCTCGGCGAAATGCTCGCTGCAGCTGCGCTGTTGGTCGGTACGTTAAAATTCGATGGATTGTTGGTGCTGCAAGCGAATTCCAATGGCCCGGTGCCAATGTTGATGGTCGAATGCTCCAGCGACCGGGAAATACGCGGTATCGCTCGTTACGAGGAGAGCCAGATCGCACCGGACGCGGGGCTGCGAGACTTGATGCCGGATGGCATCTTGACCCTGACCATTGATCCGCGTCACGGCAAGCGCTACCAAGGCGTCGTGGCTTTGGATGGCGTCGACTTGTCCGAAAGCCTGACCTCATATTTCGCATTGTCCGAACAGTTAGGGACGCGCTTCTGGCTCAACGCCGACGGCACCCGCGCCAGAGGGCTGTTGTTACAGCAGTTGCCTGCAGACCGTTTGACCGATCCGCAAGACCGCGAGGCCAGTTGGCAGCACGTCACCGCATTGGCTGGCACCCTGACCGCCGAAGAGTTGCTCAGCCTGGACAATGAAACGGTGCTGCATCGCTTGTTTCACGAAGATGCTGTGCGCATGTTCGATATCCAGCCGCTGCAATTTCGTTGCAGTTGCTCCCGTGAGCGCTCGGCCAATGCGTTGGCCAGCCTTGGCATGGAGGATGCCCAACAACTGGTTATAGAGCACAACGGTGCCGTCGAAATTGACTGTCAGTTCTGTAATCAACGGTACCTGTTCGATGCCACCGACGTTGCGCAGATATTTGCCGGTGGCGGGGTGGATTCACCCTCTGATACGCGGCATTAAACAGCTCTGAATGTACCCTAAAGCCTTGCTGCACCTCGTTATCGTTGTTCTGACAGGAGGGTTCTACCTTTTTCGACCATTTCTGGCATAATCCGGCCCACTTTTTCCGCTGTAGTAGTGCCAGAATTTCTACTACAAAACGTTTGGAGCACTCGGCCTGGGCCGACGGGGAACCTCATGACGCAAGCTAATAACGCCGTATACACCGATCTCAGCATCGATGATCTGGTTAAAGAAGCCTTGAATCGCGGTGAAGGCGAGCTTGCCGACACTGGCGCGCTGGTCGTGAAAACGGGTCATCGCACTGGTCGTTCGCCGGTTGACCGTTTCATCGTTGAAGAACCAAGCACCCAAGACGCCATCGCGTGGGGTCCAATCAACCGTAAATTCCCGGCTGACAAGTTCGATGCCCTGTGGAACCGTGTTGAAGCCTTTCTCGGCGAGCGCGAACGTTTCGTTTCCCACGTTCATGTAGGGTCTGATCCCGCGCACTACCTGGCGGTCAAAATGACCACCGGTACTGCATGGCACAACCTGTTTGGCCGTTGCCTGTTCATCAACCCTGAACAGTACAACCCAGCCGCCAAAACCGAATGTCAAGTCATCAATGCTCCAGAGTTCGTCTGCGAACCTGAGCGTGACGGCACCAATTCCGACGGCACCGTGATCCTCAACTTTGCTGCTAAAAAGGTGTTGATCGCGGGCATGCGTTACGCCGGCGAAATGAAAAAAGCCTTGTTCTCGGTACAAAACTTCCTGCTGCCTGCGGTCGATGTGCTGCCAATGCACTGTGCTGCCAACATGGGCGAAGAGGGCGACGTGACGTTGTTCTTCGGCCTGTCTGGCACCGGTAAAACGACGCTGTCCGCTGACGAAAGCCGTTACCTGATTGGTGATGATGAACATGGCTGGGGCGTTGGCGTTGTGTTCAACATCGAAGGCGGTTGCTATGCCAAGTGCATCGACCTCTCCGAGAAGAACGAGCCTGTTATCTGGAAAGCTATCCAGCACGGCGCCGTTCTGGAAAACGTCATCATCGACCCAGTCACCAAGAAAGCCGACTACGCCGATGACAGCCTGACCCAGAACAGCCGCGCAGCTTACCCGCGTGAACTGATCGAAAAGCGCGCTCCGAAAAACCTCGGTGGCGAGCCCAATGCTGTGATCTTCCTGACGTGCGACCTGACCGGCGTGCTGCCGCCAGTGTCGATTCTCAGCGAAGAACAAGCGGCCTATCACTTCCTGTCGGGTTACACCGCACTGGTTGGCTCGACAGAAATGGGTTCGGGCAGCGGCATCAAGTCGACCTTTTCGACCTGCTTCGGCGCACCGTTCTTCCCGCGCCCTGCTGGCGAATATGCGGAGCTGCTGATCAAGCGCATTCGTGGTTTCGGCTCGAAGGTTTACCTGGTTAACACCGGTTGGACTGGTGGCGGTTACGGCGTTGGCAAGCGCTTCAATATTCCGACTACTCGCGGTGTGATTGCTGCCATTCAGAGCGGCGCTCTGATCGGTGCAGAAACTGAACACCTCGCCACCGTCAACCTGGACGTACCGAAGCTGGTACCTGGCGTAGACACTGCCTTGCTCAACCCACGCAATACCTGGGCAGACACAGCGGCCTACGATGAAGCTGCTAAAGCACTGGCTGGATTGTTCGTTGAGAACTTCAAGAAGTTCGATGTGAGCGATGCAATCAAGGCGGCTGGCCCTAAGCTGTAATGTAGGTGTTTGCCGAATAAAAAAACCGCCCCTACAGGGCGGTTTTTTTTAGCAATTCTGGGTCGATCCGTTTTGCTTATCGAACGATGGAACCACTATCTATACTGATCAGCGAAGATGTTTGTACGTCGAGTCTGTCACTACCAGGCCAGCGGCCAAGCCTCGTGCGGGCTGAAATTGATCGCCTTCAATCGCGGTGAAGTGAACGCCATCTTTGCCGAATGTCACATACCGTTGTTGTTTTTCTTCCTCAGTAATCACCGTATAAGACTTCTTACGCATGGCTACGTACTGCGCGTCATTTTTCACAAAAGAATCGTGGTACTTGGTAATTTCAGCGGTGCTTAAGTTTAGCTTTTTATCCAGCGTAACGCCCCAGCGCGTCAGGCATGTTTCGGCAAAGTGCCTAACGATCCTGCCTGGTTCAGGCAATACCTTTGGCCCGTCCGAGCCATCGGCCGCCGCGTTACCGACCAGTGTTGCGTGGCGGCCTGCCATTGGGTAGATATGAACCTTGGTTGAGGGGTGGGTGGTCGGGATGACGCAGGAGAAGCCTTTAGAGCGCTCGTCCCTGGCGTAAAAACTTACGTACTCTGCGACATTACTGCCCAAGGTAACTTTTTCTCCTTGGAAGTTCAGCGCACCGGGCACCGGATCAACCGCGAAGATATTGACCTTGATGTGCTTGAGTTGACTGTCAGCCAACATCGCGTTAGCTAACATATGGCAACTTATGCCGCCACGACTCCAACCCACTAAGTTGACCTGAGTTGGGATGATTCCGCCCTTGCGGAAAATCTTGATAATTTTCTCCTGAATTTCCTGGGGGGTCGGTTGGCGATTGCCGTAATTGTATTTCCTCCACAGGAAAGAACCGGTCGCTACGGCCTCTTCGATTGGAATTCCCGCGGCTTTCAAAATCTTGTAGTTCGCTTCGGTCAGTTCTTTGCGCTGCCAATCAAACTTACCCTTGATCATATTGATGGCATGTTTTACGTTTTCTTCCCAGCCTTTACCGAACAGGGTGCCTTGTAGCTCATACTCTTTAATCTTGGTAAACATCTCGTCAGCCTGCAGGTTGCCGCTGCCAGGGCCATCCACGATTATCCAGTCGGCAAACTCACGGCTGTTGTTGTTGTCAGCCAAGGTCGAAATCAGTTCTCCGTCCCAATAGCTTTTGTTAATAGTGTCAAACTTTGTGGAGCCGGTGCCGCAAAAATAAACAGTAAATATACCCATGATTGTGTTTCTCGCTTTCGTGAATTGAAAGGCGAGATTAAACGGTTTTATTAAACTGTCATGTCGGTCTTTATTGCAGAAAGTGTTGTATGAGCAAATATTTTTTTGGGGCTGTAAGTTACTATGGATAGGGGTAGCGACCGTGTAAGGTATTCCATTTCTATTTGTAGGAATACAAGTCGCACGGTCATTTAATTATGCCTTCACCCCGCAGGATTAAAACTGCCCGCCGCGCCGCAATACCGCTGTTCTGTCGCCTTGCTTTGTTCTTGGCGATCGCTGTCAGAGCGTTTTGTCCACTCGCGGCACTGCTCTTTAAAATACACTTGGGCTGCTTTGCGGCATTCGCGGTGCTCGACGGAGGCATTGGGAAAGTTGAAGCAGACGCTGTCGCCTTCGATATGGTTGTTGTAGATTTTCCACTGCGCTTGATAGCGATTGC
>NZ_JAMFRV010000794.1 GCF_026224925.1 Pseudomonas sp.
TCAAGCAAATGCATGCAGATCTGCGTGTATTAGGATTTGAGGGCTCTTATGATCGCGTTGCCGCGTTCGCTAGGCAATGGAAAGTGGATCAATTAGAGAGGGTCAATTCTGCGAGCAAAGGGACACTTAGTTTGATCCTATTGGTGGTGTCGGGTCCATCTCAGTAAATTAACACACGAAAGTTTCATGGATACCTTGCCTTACACACTAAGGCCCAGATGCCCAGAACTTAAGATAAATGTTCGATTGCTCTATTGAGAACTAATTTTTTGCAGTTCGATTAATGATTGAAACTCCAACGATTTCGTCCGAAGCTGAGAAGACTTTTTTAAAAGAGGTTTTGACGCAAATTTTGTTATATCCGGAAAGAATGTCTCGATCATCTATGAAGAGTGACCCCTGAAGCTTCCCGCCGCAGCTTTCCACGAATGCCATTTTCCTCTCACGCGAGAAATCTCTCGCGTCGCAATCGCGTGCGATATCAACATGCCTTAACGCTATTATGCAGTTCTTAGATACATTCATGAAGTAAGTTAGATCATGGTCTATTACGATGCCCGTGTCAGTGAGCAAAGCGCATTCGCTATCGAAGGAATGAACTTGGATTGAAGTAAAAAGTTCTTTGGCCGTGAAGAACTCTTCGATGAAACCGTCTAGGGTCGTCTTATCTTCTTCGTTCACGTATAAAAAAAATATTAGCAACCGAATCCATTCCCTATACTCTTCCGGGGAGACTTGGTATGTTTTGCATATGTAGTCTTCTTCGGATTTGTTCTTTTTTTCCAGAGAAGAATACAGTTCCAAGGCCTTTATTTCGTTGGGGCAGTGATTCACGGCGTAGCTAAAATTCGCTAATGTTCTTTTGATTTGATGTGGATTTCTTAATCCAGCCATAAATTTAAATTTAAAAATAAATTTAACGTCGTCGAGAATCAAAGAGAAATCACAATCATCCAAAATGCTTAAATCAATTTTTCTTTGCTCAGTGGAAGACTTCGACTTAACGCGATCAATCCATTTCAGAAGATTGCTAGCTTTTTCTGGAAAAGGCCCTTCGTATCGGCCGAAAAATGTTTCAAGATTTAGACGTTCCTTATTCCCAATGCGCGCCAGCGTAAAAAGTTCTTGGAATGCGAGATTTCTCGCTATTAAAGCTGGTTTTTCTATAGACACACTAGGAGGATCTAAGCTCTCAATATTGAAACGATGAATCTTGGCCGTGCTTGGATTTAGGTTTTCAGAACACGAATTTAACCGCTGCTCGGCTTGGGAGATGAAATGCTGGTTTGTTGTGAGGTTAATAAATTCATTCATATTAAAACTTGGCTTTCAAATATTTTTCTGTATTGAGAGGTAATAATTTCTTCTCAACCCTCGCCATTTATTTGCTCCCACCAAAAAACTGAAACAGTTGGTCGAAGTACTTCAAAGATCACATCCCCCATCATAAGCAATTCTGTAAACGATGCAGCACATGACGCGCGCCTACCATTTGAACGCTACTCTGCTATCAACCAATACCCTATCTCTGACGCTTCACTTTCTCCAAAGCGCCGTCGCTCTGTCCAGGTGGTTTCTGGCTTTAGTGTCCAGCGCAAATCGAACTGGGCGTGCGTCTCGAAATATGCAGATGGCAGTTCCCCGCGGCTAGTAGTCGTGCGCTGTCCGCCGGCGATAGTCACCGCGACCAACTTTAAGAAGGCCTGCTTTTTTTCTGTTTCAACTTCCAAGCCCCCAGTTCCAAGGAATTTTCCAGGATATCTTTTGCTGACAGTGTCTGAGTGCTATCTAGCTCATCTATTAGCCAGTGCGGCTCGGATGCCCCGAGCACCATGCGATAGACCGCACGTCGTCGTTCCAACCGCACACGCGCGGCTGACTCTCGGCTTCCAGCACAGTGCAGGTATAACTGCATAGCCGAGGCGCCGGGCGTGCACCACCATGGCGCCATACCTCCCGAGGTATCCCCATGAGCTGCTTGCTCTTCAGCCTGGGCAGCGAGTCCTGCCCAAAGGCTACCACCCCCTATGCGCAATGCATCGGTGTCAATCCTCGACGACAACGCACGCCGAATCGCTAATCCAGCGTAACGATTCACCCGGCCTTCACGCTGTTCCAGTTCGACTGGACCTGGTGCGGGATCCCAGTGTGCAACCGTCTTGCACCAAGGATGAAAGTCGAGCCCCTCCTGCCCGACAGAGGTAGTAGTCAAGACCATCGGCCAAAAAGGGGTATTGAACGCATGCCGCACTGTGTCCGGCCGTGGAGCCTCGTCGTCAGCATCCTTGGCCTGATGCAATGGCAACGCGACGTTGCACCGCACTCGAGAGTTCTTCTTTGCGTCTTTGTTGTTCTCATGCAATACCGTTCGCCCACCAGACAAAGCAAGTGCAGATTGCAACTCCAACAGGCGCTTAGGCCACGATTGCGAGTTTGTAGTCGAAACAAACCAGAAGTGCTCGTCCAGAACACTCTCGAGATTTCCCTCTAAGACGGCACTATGTAGGGCCGCGGCGAAGTCCTTGCGATATTGCTTCGGCCTTTGTAGTACTGCTGCAAAGCACGAACGGTCTAGGTAATGTCGTAATCCACGGATCGCCAAGCTCTGCAACAGTGTTCGGGGTGTCAGCTGACCCGGCTTCTCGTTACGTTTACCTTCATCGGCACTGAGCAATTGATCCCAATTCAGATCATGGTTTCCATCCCGCCAATGCCTCATGACCGCCCGGGCAAGGACCACCGCCGGAGAACTCAGAGAAAGATCCACCAGCGCATTCAGTTCGGCACGTGTGATTTCAACCATCCGCCCCTTAGGCACACCTGCGCTGAAGTGATCAAATGCTTCGCCGACAGCGTTCTGAGTGGATTTTCCACCTTCTGCGTCGGCGATCGCCTCGACCCACGCCCCGCGCGCAGAGCCGGCCGGGGTTGACGCTAGATGCACCAGCCACGCTTCAACTGGCACCGATTTCCGTTTTGATGACGGGTTATATACCGTGCCACATTCAAGAAGCGCCGCCTTAATTTGAGGTATGAGGGCCAGCCGTGCCTGGCTCACCGTCTTCGGCACCCCGTTCTTCAACGGATCAAGGCGCGCAAGGAACTCGGACACGAAGAAGAGGCGGAACATCCGCCTATTGGTGCCACCATTGTTAAACGTCTTTTTATCGCCATCGCTGTACTTGGGCTTGGCTCGCCAGCTATTGCGGTTGTAAATGTATGCCTCGACGCTGTAGCTGATGACAGCAGATACCGCACCGGGAATCGCCGCGAACCGACTGAATACCAACGCCTTTCCATCTACTAAAGCCCCGTCGTCGCGCCATACACTGCGAAGCGGCCACCAAGGAGCGCTCGGTCGCACCCAAGGTGCCATTAGTCGTTCAGGCGGCAGTGTTTTCAGCAGCCCACGCACCTTCGGGCTTTTCCACTCCGGCGTACGCCAATTTTGGATACTTTCGGCGGTCAATTCGGCTGCTGGCATCTTCGTCGGCGCAGCCTTCCAACACATGTAACGATTACCCAGGGTCTGAGCGGCTAGTGGCACTGAACTCCAGAGTGGCAATGTCCAGTGACCGTGTCCCTCTGGTGGTATCCAGCGCGAAAATGCACTGAATGATCGGATATCGGACCTCGTTAGAGGTATCAGCGGCAGCTCGTCACTGGAAACTGCGTTCACAAGTACTGGACGTTCGGTGCGGCACATGATACGACTCAGTTCGGATCCCAAGACTTTGAGCGCCTCTTTGGCGACACCGGAATCGGGAGCTCCACGGCGAACCTCCGCCTCTCGCGTACTAAAGGCATCTCGGATTAGTCGCATAGTCTTCGCGCGGTGAGCCGCTGACTTGTTGCCTAGCAAAAAATCCAACAGCCGAAAGAAGTCGTTGTCATCGTCCCCATTATTTTGCACCGTACCGCTGACATTTCGTGCCTCTCGGCCTTCGTCGCAGGTCGCAGCGCTTCGTAGGGTGTCGCCGACAACAATAGCAATCTGCCGCTCGTTTCCGCGGTCAAGATGTTACGGATGCGTGCCTCGGCCGGATCGAGTGAAGTCTCAGCGTTGGCCATCAGATCGCGGAAACGTTGAAACTCGTCAAAGATAATGAGTCCGGGATCGAGCTCTTCCAACGCCGCGGCTGCGAGGCTATTACGACACCAGCCAGTGACGTCTAGTCGAGTACAGGACTTCTTCGTATCGATAATGGCCTTGAGTGCAACGTGAGTCTTTACAAGTTTCTCAGCGTTGATGCATTCGCGCATGGCAGTGGAAAATCTGGCGACAAACTGAGCAAATCCTTTATCAATATGACTGACTCGGCGTATGATTTTCTCACCATAGTCTTTTAGTAAGAAGTCAAAATTGTGGGAGTTCCAAGACAGCTCATCTCTGAGCCACTGAAGCTTCGAGCCGGCGCTATATTCGAGAAGCGCGGTAGCGAATGCCCGTTCCTGCACGCGGCCTTTATGGCGACGTTTTGCACCGGAGAATGCAGTTCCTGGCGTCAAGGAGTAGATGTTCAGACATGGATGATCCGGTGGACTCGTCAACGGTAGAAGGCCGGGGCGGTCCGCCGACGCGCGCGCGCTTTTACGCTCTTCAACTGGTAGCTCACCTAGAAGTTGATCAACGTTCTGCGCGGCAATTGACTGATTGGCGCACACGTACAAAACGGTCAGCTTCTCGCGCGAAGATAGCTCCGATAGCACCCGCCTTGCCACAAACGTTTTCCCCAACCCGGGCTCATCTGCAACTAAATAGCGTCCCGTACTGGTACGCTTGAAGGCACGCATAACTGCAGTCACTGTGGCTTCTTGAAACGGTTTAGCTTTCATTTTTTTATGAGTTCGTGCTCGATCGCATCCCAACTGAGCAAAAAGGACTGTAGCTGTTGATGGGCCTTCTCTTCTCGCCCGGAGGCTGGCTTGCATTGGCGTGCTATTTCCACGATCCGCTGAACCTCCAAAAGTGACTCCTCATCACGAATCCAACTACCTAGCACTGCCTCAATCCCCAGCAACGAGATCGTTTCCGAGGCACGAGCAGACAGACTTTTCTTGTGCCATTCACGACGCTCGCCACCTCCATTTCCCCCGACAGTCAAGCTGTCGTTGAGAAGGGAGATGACTCCGTCAATACCTAGATAAGCGTGCAGAAGCGGGATATCCCTATTCGCACGCGACAAACTGGGATCAAAGGGAGCATGTTGAAGCCACTCGGACCGGATATCCCCTATCGCTAGCTCCATGCGGATGAGATCACCGTTTTCATAGGTCGGTGCGATGGGCAAAGCTATCTCCGTCGCGTTATTCTCCAATGATATGAGCGCGCCTCCAATACGCCCTATCCGCAGACAAGCATCCGCAGGGAGAGTTAATGGTGACTGAAGCACCACGACAGCGATGCCATCCTGAAGCTTTTGACTGGCAACGAAACTAGCCACCAATGCATTACGCACACTGTTAAAGTGATCTTTCAAATACTGCTCGGGATCAATCGGTAACTCTTCTTCGGGGAGCTCGTACTCCAGGCAAAGGCTTTCGAAGGCCAGTAATCCACTACGCAAGCTTGCACTGAATCCCTTACTTGGCATTGCCACGGAGGCGACCGCCAGAACTTCTGCATTTTTCTTCCATCCGCGTTCTGTGAGGTTGATGCTGCCTAATCGTAGTTCACTTCGCTTGGGCGTCTCGATCCAAATAAACTTGGCATGAAGGCCGCGTCCTTCCGTTTCGTCCGCATCGGCATCGGGAATGTGTCCCGCACCGTCATCATCATCTTCCTGATCATCTTGATCTGACGCTGGCAACTCACGTAGCTCATATCGACTGAGGGCACCTTGATGGTGCCGTTCAACCTCGGATAGGCTGATTGGTGTCGAGATCAGCCTAGGCTTAGCTGATCCAGAGGATAGAAGCTCTGAATAATCTTTTAAGAGTTGGCGAATAGCCCAACCATCTAGGAACGGCGAGACCGCCAGGATAGCGCGTGCATTTTTAGGGGCAGGCTGAAGATCGCGCTGCGTGTCGCCCTTTCTGAATAGCGCAAGCTTATCAATTCGCAAGCCAGCAGGAACTTGCCAACGGACTTGAGGCAGTTCTTGAAAGCCATCTTTCCAATTCCGCTCGACAGCAGCTTCATTGGCAAGTCCTTGAGTCAGTTCAAGGACATCAGGAATTTTCTCGCCTTTACCAGCTACTTCACCGGTGAGCGCCAGGGCCATGTCCCAGGATTCATCCCGAGTGAAATTACGACTGCCGATCCACAGCCGCCAGATCGCCTTGGCATTGTTGATACCTGGGCTTACGTACCGCAAGACGCAGACCTTAGGATGCCAAGA
>NZ_JAMFRV010000795.1 GCF_026224925.1 Pseudomonas sp.
GCCGTTTTGGCAGTCGGTAGCACCGCGATCTGGCCTGATAGCGAGCTGGGCAAAACCCTGCGCGCTCGCTTGCCTAAAGAAGTACAGGCGCGCATTCAACGGGTGGCGGATTGGAGTAAAGACGACGTGGTCATTGATGCCGTTCTGCATCATGGCGACTCGGACCAACTCCAGGCCGTCTGTCAGCAGATCGCCAAACGCGAAGGTGCGATTGTCGGGGTTCACGGGCTCTCGCACGGGGAAACCAACATTGCTCTGGAACGCTTGGTGATTGAACGAGCGTTGAGCGTCAATACGGCGGCGGCTGGAGGGAACGCAAGCTTGATGACGATTGGCTGACCGCTGATGCGAGCAAAAGGGGAGCTTCAGCTCCCCTTTTTCACGCCTGTATTTCGTCACTTTGTGCTCATGTGTCGCTTTATTTACATATATTTGTACCAAAACTCTAATTATGTATAAGTTTTTGCGAAAAACTCGTACAACTTCGTATCACTTCATGCCAAAGTGACATCAGTTATGGTGCTTCTACTGCCGCCGCAGCAGCACTTTTATCTCCAGCGCGACTCGAGTTCGAGGACCGCGGTTCTGAAATCTTGACGTGCGCTCGCACAATGAGGCCCATCGTGATCCACCCTCACCTGGATGATCAAAGCCTTGAATTTCTGGACCGACTGGCACGTAGCGCTGCGCACTCGGCTGGCTTCAGTTCGGCGGTAGTCTATGCGGGCACCGCAAATACGTGGGAGCCAGTCGCGAGTTTTGAAGCTCATAACCCCTCTGTGCTAGAGGTCGCCCATCAGTCATGGCTTGAAAACGCTTTCCAGCTGACTGACTTTCTAGTGCTTGATGATCTCTCGATCGAGGCGCCAGCCGGGCTACATGGTTTTGGGCTGCTCGCTGAAAAAACAATCGAAATGATGATTTGGCTGCCGATCAAGGGACGCGAAGGAAATATCCTGGGCGCCCTACTGCTGGCAAATTACCTGCCGCAGACGAGACTAAGCGCGGCCCAAAACTACGTATTACAGACTCATGCCGCGCAACTGGCTTACAAGTTACACCCCTATAAAAGTGACACCCCACCTGAAGATTCCAATGATCGCATCATGGAGCGTCTGCGGCTGCTGGAGTCCGTCGTGGTCCATGCCAAAGACTCAATTCTGATCACTAAGGCTGAGCCTTTTGGTCTGCCAGGGCCCTGCATTGTCTATTGCAATGCGGCTTTTACAGCAACCACCGGTTACAGCGAAGCGGAAGTATTAGGTAAAACACCTCGCATTCTTCAATGCGACGGTACCAGCCGCGAAACACTGGATCAGATCAGGGTCGCGCTTGGGAAATCGCAACCGATCGAAGTCGAACTGCTGAACAAGCGGCGCGATGGCAGTGAGTTCTGGGTTCAGTTGAGTATCGTCCCCGTCGCCAACGAGCGTGGCTGGTTTACTCATTGGATTTCGGTGCAGCGCGATATCAGCGAACGAAAGGAAGCCGAGGAGCTCGCCTATCAGGCCAGCTTGGTACTGGCCGAAAGAAACGCCCTGAAAATCAGACTGGTCGAGCGACAGCGAATTGAAGAAGAGCTTTCTTACGCTGCGTCACATGATGCCCTGACGCTCTTGCATAACCGCTCGTTCATCATGGAACGGCTAGGCCAAGTATTCGAACAGCGACAGCTCAATGGGCACGCTCAAGCCACCTTGTTGTTCATGGATCTGGACCGTTTCAAACTGGTGAATGACAGCTTGGGCCATCGCACGGGAGACCTTTTGCTCACCGCCGTAGCTCGCCGGCTAGAAAGGTGTTTGAGGTCCTCCGAAATCCTCTCTCGATTTGGCGGTGATGAGTTTGTCCTGCTGATCGAAGGCGAATTAGCTGACACTGACGCTGCAGCCTTGGCCGAACGCATCATTGCGCAATTGGAGGCACCCCTGCATGTCGGCGGGCATGATATCTTTACCGCCTGCAGCATTGGCATCGTCAATATCAATAAAAGCCATGACACACCTGAAGAACTGCTTCGCGATGCTGACGTCGCCATGTACCGAGCGAAGTCTAGCGGCGGCGCCCAATACGCGTTTTTCGATCATTCCATGCGTGAGAAGGCAATAGAAGCCCTGTCGCTACAAAGCGCCCTGAAGCAAGCCATTGCTCGCAATGAATTCGTGCTGCATTACCAACCGATCTATGACTTGCTGACGGGCAATATGAAGGGGGTCGAAGCGCTGGTTCGCTGGAATAGCCCTTCAACACGGCCTGGTCCGACCGGACCTGTTCATTCCCTTTGCGGAAGAAATCGGCGTCATTCAGGAAATTGGCCATTGGGTCATGAACGAAGCGTGCAGGCAGCTTCAGACCTGGAAACATGAATACCCCAAGATTGACTTGCAGCTAAATGTGAATGTCTCCGGACATGAGCTGAAGTATTCCGGTTTCCTCGCGCAGGTAGAGATGGTTTTGAAGTCGACTCACTTTCCAGCCAACCGCCTGCTAATAGAAGTCACCGAGAGTATTTTTCTGCATGAGCCAGAGCCAATCGTTCAGATACTCAAGAGAGTGCGTGAATTAGGTGTTCGTTTAGCGTTGGATGATTTTGGCACTGGGTACAGCTCATTGGCCTATATAGACCGTTACCCTATCGATGCGATAAAGATCGACCGCTCATTTGTCTCACGCATGATGAGCAACAATCAGACACTGACCATCGTGCAGAGCATATTGTGGATGGGGCGAAAGCTCGGTTTTGAGGTCACTGCGGAGGGCATCGAAAACCCGGCGCAGCTAAAGCGTTTGAAGGAGCTGCGCTGCCCCTCGGCCCAAGGCTACCTGCTTGCGTATCCGATGCCGCCGCAAGAGCTGGTTTTGCTGTTGGCTTCACAACCTTGAACGTCGAGGTGCTGATTGCGTTTGCTGCTCACCCCACGTTTTACCCACCCATCACCCACATCAATCTTGCTATTCAGCAGCTCGCCTCGCCACCTAGACTTCGGTCATTCCAAAAAAGGTAGGCCGCCATGTCCGAGATGCTCCTGAGTTCCCGCAATCTGGCCTTCGAATTATATGAAGTGCTGGACGCCGAAGCCCTGACACGGCGCGAGCGTTTCGCTGAGCATAATCGCGAAACCTTCGATGCTGCGATTGGCACCGCTCGGACCATTGCCGAAAAGTTTTTTGCGCCGCACAACCGTAAGGGCGACGAAAACGAGCCGCGCTATGAAAACGGTGAAGCAGTATTGATACCCGAAGTAAAGCCGGCAGTGGACGCGTTTCTGCAAGCTGGCTTTCTGAACGCGGCACGCAGCTTTGAAGCGGGCGGTATGCAGTTGCCAACGCTGCTGTCACAGGCCTGTTTTGCACACTTCCAGTCGGCAAACGCGGCGTCGACGTCGTACCCGTTTCTGACCATGGGTGCGGCCAACCTGATCGAAAGCTTTGGCAACGATGAGCAGAAACAACGCTTCCTGCAGCCTATGATCGATGGACGTTTTTTCGGCACCATGGCCCTGACTGAGCCGCATGCGGGCTCGTCCCTATCAGACATTCGTACACGGGCCGAGCCTGCGGCAGACGGTACTTATCGCCTGCGTGGCAACAAGATTTTTATTTCGGGCGGCGACCATCCGTTGTCTGAAAATATCGTCCACATGGTGTTGGCAAAACTGCCGGACGCGCCTTCCGGGGTGAAGGGTATTTCTCTGTTTATCGTGCCTAAATTTCTGGTCAACGATGACGGCAGTCTGGGCAAGCGCAACGACGTGTTGCTGGCGGGGCTATTTCACAAAATGGGCTGGCGCGGCACTACCTCGACAGCTCTGAACTTCGGCGATAATAACGAATGCATTGGCTATCTGGTGGGCAAGCCGCATCAGGGCCTTAGCTACATGTTCCAGATGATGAATGAAGCACGCATCGGCGTGGGCATGGGCGCGGTCATGCTCGGCTACGCCGGTTACCTGTATTCACTGGAATACGCCCGTGAGCGTCCGCAAGGCCGTTTGCCAGACAGCAAAAATCCGGACACGGCGCCGGTTCCCATCATTCAACACGCCGACGTCAAACGGATGCTATTGACCCAAAAAGCGTACGTAGAGGGCGCGTTCGATCTCGGGTTGTATGCCGCACGACTGTTCGATGACACCACTACTGGCGAAACCGAAGAGGTTCGAAAACAGGCCCATGAATTGCTGGATTTACTGACGCCCATCGTCAAGTCCTGGCCGTCTGAGTTTTGCCTCAAGGCCAACGAACTGGCGATCCAGATTCTCGGTGGCCACGGTTATACCCGGGAATACCCGGTGGAGCAGTACTACCGTGATAACCGTCTGAACCCTATTCATGAAGGCACCCACGGTATTCAATCGCTGGACTTGCTAGGCCGTAAACTCGCGCAGAATGGCGGCGCAGGACTCAAGCAATTGATTCGCCTGATAGCCGACACCGCCGCACGCGCCCAGGCTCATGAC
>NZ_JAMFRV010000079.1 GCF_026224925.1 Pseudomonas sp.
CCCACAGGAGTTCGGCCGATGCATAGATATTGCTCGTTTTATAACGCCGCAACACTCGCCACGATGAAGTTAGCCGAATACTCGCGCCAGGTAGACATGCCTTCTGCCGAGTCAGTCTCCAGGCCAGTCAAGGCTGACATGGAATAACGATTGGTAAACCAACCGGTGGTGACCAGCGCTGCCGTCGCCAGAAACAAGCGTGCATTCACGCCGTGTTTGAACGCGCCACTGGCCGCGCCGTGCTGCAGGATCTGCTCGAACTTCTCCACCAGCTTAGGCGCCAGTTCCAGAAAGTGATTGCGCGGCGTCTGATGCCCGTCGTGGTAACGGATTCCTTCCAGCGCGAGTGCCCCCAATAGTGGGTCATAACGGTATTGATCAAAAAAATGATTGAGCACATGGCGCAAGGCATCAGGCGCGGACATGCCCTCAACATCCAGCGCCACCAACTCGGACATGATGGTGTCCGATGCCTCGTCCAGCACGGCCACGAACAAGCCTTCCTTGGAGCCGTAATAGTGATAAACCAACTGCTTGGTAACACCAGCATCCTGAGCAATGTCCTCGACGCGCGCCCCTGCCAGACCCTTGCCGGAAAACTCCCGACGCGCCGCAGCCAGTATGCGTTTCAGGGTGTTGAGTTTACCGGCCTCGGGAGGCTCCAAACCTTTCAAGTTACTTCTCCTTTTATTGTTTTGCAGCCGTCGCGAGTCGTCGCTTCGGTCTGTCATTCGGGCTTGCAAACACACTGCCGTCCAATGGCCGAAGAAGCAACATTTGTTGCGGATTTTCAGCGGCTGGCGAGCAATCGTTTGACCCTGAGTACAACGAATTCAGCACGCGATGAGGGAGCATCTGGATACCATCGACACCACATGCGTCGCCCTTAAAACAAGAACAATCCAAGGAAATTACCATGAGCAGCGACAGTACCGCCCTGAACCTTGAATCCGCCTACTCGGCCGTGTCCGACATGTACCAGGGCGCGGATCTGGACATCCATGCGCTGTGCCGGGAGATGCGTCACAACACACCGGTTTTCGAAGGCGATTTCGTCGCGCAGTTTGGCGTACCGACTAACGCCGGTATGCAAGCCGGCACCCGTCCGACCTTTGCGCTGTTCAAGTATCAGGACGTGATGGCAGTACTTCGCGATGGCACCAGTTTTACCAGCGGTTTCATCGCCGAAGGATTGGGCGCGTTTTTCGACGGCCTGATCATTCTCGCCATGGACGGCGAGCAGCACCGCAAAGTACGGGCATTGCTGCAGCCAGCGTTCATGCCAGAAACCGTGAACAAGTGGCGTGGCAAGATCGATCGAGTGATTCGCGAAGACTTCCTGATTCCGATGATCGCTGACAAACAGGCCGACCTGATGGACTTCGGACTGAATTTCCCCATCCGCGAAATGTACGCGCTCATGGGCTTTCCCGAAGACGATCCGCAAACCTATCGTCAATACGCGGCTTGGGCCTTGGCGATGGTTGGCGGCAATCAAATTGATCCGCTAAAGGCTCCAGAAGCACGGCGTCTGGCGGGCGTTGCGGTTAAAGCGCTGTATGACGAAATCCTCAAGGTGGTAATTCAGCGACGTGCCGATGGCAGCGAAGGCGACGATTTGATTGGCCGCCTGCTGCGCGCTGAACACGAAGGCCGGCAGCTCGACGATCACGAAGTCACTACCTTTGTCCGTTCGCTGCTGCCGGCGGCGGGCGAAACCACCTCACGGACCTTCAGCTCAGTGTTGCTGCTGTTACTCACCACCCCGGGCCTATTGGATCGGGTGCGCAATGATCGGGCGCTGATCGCCAAACTCATCGACGAAACCGTGCGTTTCGAACCGGTGGCCACGTTCAAGGTTCGTGAAGCGGCCAAGGACGTCGAGATCGGCGGCGTGAAGATTCCTAAGGGGGCGTTCGTGCAATGCATGGTGGTTTCGGCCAACCGCGACGAAGACGCCTTCGATAACCCGGATCAATTCGACATTGATCGCAAGCCCAAACCCTCGTTCGGCTTTGGCTTCGGTCCGCACATGTGCATCGGTCAGTTCGTCGCCAAGGTCGAACTCAACTGCGCGATCAACGCGATTCTCGACTTGTTTCCCAACGTGCGGCTGGACCCTTCGAAACCGACGCCGACCATCAGTGGCGCGCAATTGCGTGGCGCGTCGAAGTTGCCGGTGATCTGGGACTGATTGCCCGACTGCGTTGTTTTCATTCCATTCAATAACAAGAGAGCATTCATGAAAACTTTCAAGACGATCCCCGAACGTGGCGACTTTGGCTTTCAGCAACTGGTCGGCCCACACAAGGTCAGCGGCCCGGCGATGGCGGGCGAGCGCGGTTATTTTGGCCTGCAACTGAGCAAGAGCGCGCCGTTCGGCTCGGTGCGGGATGAAGAGGGCAATATTTACTCGTTCGTACGTTCGATCATGGCACCCACCGGCACGCCGAACCCAACCAAGTTTTTCTACATGTCCACTTTGGTGGATGGCAAGCATTTGCGCATGGACCAGGCGCGAATCGCTACCCAAGCACTGACACCGATGCCGACGCAGCGACTTGATGGTGACACCGTGACCTGGACCAGCCAGCCAGGTGAAGAAGGCAATGCCTGGAAAATCACTGCCTCAAGCGAGCGCATCACCTGGAAAGAAGAGGGCTTGTTCAGCCTCGAAGGGCGCCTGCTCGCACCAGGATTGCAGTGGTACCTGCCGGGTGTGGAGTGGGGTACGTTTTATGTCTCCCAAGTGTGGGACATCGCTGGCATCTGCGACGGCAAACCGGTGAAAGGCGCCATGGCCCTCGACCAGTTCTACATGGCTGAAGGCGGTGCGATTCACTTCAAGAAAGACTTGGTGGTGAACAACAACAAACACGTGATCTGGTGGACCTTTGCCACGGTCTATAAGGACGGTAGCTGGGACACCGGCTCGTTCATGGTCGGTCATGATCATTTGGGCTATGCAATCTTTGCTAACGACAAGGGTGAAGTGCGGGTCACCACCGACATTGAGGGTCAGGTCAAACACAAAGAGGGCAGCTATTTCGTCGATACCGCGAAGATCGTGCTCGATGGCAATGAAGAGTGGGAATTTCTGCCGGACCCTAAAGGCGAGATGATCGACTTCGTTGGTGGTTTTCCGATCACCGCCCAGCAAGAAGGTCGCTGGCGCAAAGTGGGCGACACCCGTGAACCGGATCGCTGGCTGGCCTGGGGTGAATCAGAC
>NZ_JAMFRV010000080.1 GCF_026224925.1 Pseudomonas sp.
ACCTGAAGTCCATGAGCATCGTCACGTCGTTGCCCTGGCTGGCGGGGACCGTGGGCTTTCTGTGTGGTGGCGTGCTGATCGACTACATCTACAAGCGCACCGGCAAGCAGTTGTTCTCGCGCAAAGTAGTATTGGTGACCTGCCTGCTGATAGCCGCGAGTTGTATCGCACTGACCGGCCAGGTCGAAGACGTGACACAAAGCGTGGTGGTCATGACCGTCGCCATCGGCTTCCTGATGCTGGCTGCTCCCGCCTATTGGTCGTTGATTCAGGAAGCCGTGCCTAGCCATCAAGTCGGTACCGCCGGGGGCTTCATGCATGGCCTGGCCAACGTGTCGGGAGTCGTCGCACCCACCGCCACCGGGATCATCATCCAGACTTCCGGCACCTATGCCAGCGGCTTCGCCTTGGCTGGTGGCCTGGGTCTTCTCGGAGCGCTGACCGTGGCGCTCTTTGTCAGCCAGCCGAAGTCCATGACCCCATCCCTCTCGCCGGCCTGAACCTTCGCTAGAGCAATGCGCAAACATATTTGAGGAGCGAAATATGCAAACCATCCTGATTACCGGTGCCGCTGGCATTGTCGGCAAGGCGCTACGCCCCTTGTTGCGCAAGCATTACGCCCTGCGCCTGTTCGATCGCCTGCCAATCACCGACCTGGCGGAAAACGAAAGCGCCTTTTGCGGTGACCTGACCCGCACCGGGGATATTCTCGAAGCGGTTGACGGTGTCGACGGCGTCCTGCACCTGGCTTGCGCATACGGCATCGATATTCGGTTCGAGAGCACACTCAACACCAACTATAACGCAACCCTGCAGTTGCTCGAGGCCGCGCAAAAGTCCGGTGTGAAACGCTTCATCTTTGCCAGTAGCCACCACGTGCTGGGGCAATATCGGACCGATGCCGCAGAGTTGTTCGATGAACTGCCCGTGGCACCTGACAGTTACTACGCATTGAGTAAAGTGTTCGGCGAGGCTTCTTGCGCGGTTTTTGCCCAACGCTACGACATGGCGATCTGCGCGATTCGCATCGGCAATGCCGACCCACAAGTTAGCGATGCGAGACGCGTGCGTCTCTGGGTCAGCGGCCGTGATCTGGCGCAGTTGGTGCGTATCGGCATGGAACACTCACAGATTCGCTACGAAATACTTTACGGCGTATCCGACAGCCCCAAACCGTTCTTTAGCAACACCCGGGCCAGGGAGTTGGGTTATAGCCCTATGGATAACGCCAAGGATTTTATTGCACCTGACTACCTCGACTATGACGCCATGTGCCCACAAACCTCCGGCCGGGACTTCCTCGGTGGAGCCTATGCCGTCAGCTCACTGGCCAGCTGCCTGGAGTCCGCATGATTATTCGTAAGGTCGACACCTTCATTGTCGAAATTCCTTTTCACGACGGCGGCAAAGGTCAAGGCATCACGCCCACCGCCTGGCGCACCCTGGAAAACGTGCTGGTGCGCATCGAGGATGATCAGGGGTATGTGGGCTGGGGCGAAGCGTTCGGTTACTTCACTGCCGATGCGACCAAATCCACCATTGATCGCTTGATCGCGCCAGTGCTGGAGGGCAGCACGGTCGAGGACATTGGCGCCTGGAACCTCAAGACCCAACGTCAGTTGCATCTGTTCGGTCGTTATGGCGTGACGATGTTCGCCATTTCCGGCGTGGATATCGCGCTTTGGGATCTGGCAGCCCAGCGCCGTGGCGTGCCGCTGCACCGCCTCTTTACCGACAAGCTGCGCAGCCATGTGCCGGCCTACGCAAGCCTGGTCCGCTACGCCGATGGCGACGTCGCACCGGCCATCTGCAACCAGGCGCTGGAGATGGGCTTCAAGGACATCAAGCTGCATGAGGTGACCCTTGCCGAAATCGCCCAGTGTCGGCAGGCCATCGGCTACGAAGTACCACTGTCCACCGACGTAAATTGCGGTTGGTCTATTGCTGATACCCGCGCCTGGCTACCGAAGCTTGCAGAACTGCAACTGGCTTGGCTGGAAGAGCCGATCTTCCCGCCGGAGGATTTCGCGACCCTGAACAGCCTACGCGGCCAGGGTGTTTCGCTGTCTGCCGGTGAAAACTGGTGTAGCGCCTTCCAGTTCGAGCAGGCGCTCAAAGCGGGAGCGGTCGATTCGGTGCAACCGAGCGTGACCAAAGTCGGCGGCATCAGCGAATGCTTGCGTATTGCCGAACTCGCACGGCAGTACGACACCCCAGTCTTGCCACACTGCCCTTACTTTGGCCCCGGTTTCCTTGCTACGTTGCACTTGGCGGTGGCTCAAGAACAGGTTGCACAGATCGAGTACCTGTTCGTCGAACCAGACGCCTGGCTGTACGACATCCAAGGGATGCGCCAAGGCCATTTGTTTGAGATTCCGCAAGGCGTGGGCCTGGGCCAGCAGATGGATCAAACCGTCTTCGATCGCTTCCGTCGCGCGTGAATCAGGAGCAGACGATGTCGATCCGTTTTCAGCAACTGACCCTGCAAAACGCCGAACTGAGCCTGCAATTGCTCCCCGAGCACGGCGGCCGAATCGGTCGCCTGCAAGTGCGCAAGCATGCTTTGGAAATTTTACAGCCGATTGATGGCACACAGTCTCTAGACCCACTGAACTGGCCCAAGGGCGGCGCCTATCCGCTGATCCCGTACTCCAATCGAATTGCCAATGCACAGTTGCACTTCGAGGGTCGGGACTATGCGCTGCCCGCCCATCCGCAGGCCTTGCCACACACGTTGCATGGCATCAGTCATACCCTGGTCTGGCAAGTCGATAGCCAGTCGACGACCCAGGCCAGCCTCAGCTTGGACTACCGCGGCCCACATTGGCCATGGCAGATTCGAGCCGAGCAGCATTTCGAGCTCAGCGGCGGCAGCTTGCGGATTCGGCTTGCACTGTTCAATCAGGGGGAAACGCCGATGCCGGCAGGTCTGGGTCTGCATCCCTATTTCCTCGCTCACCCGCAACTGCAAGCCAGTTTGAGTTGTTCCCGCCAATGGCAGAGCACAGCGGATTATTTGAGCACCGGGCAGAACATGACGGGAGATGTGGCGATGCGGTTCGACAGTCAGGCCTGGCAAACCGAGACCTGTGTCCACTACCTGTCGCAATGGGCCGGCAAGGTCGATCTCGACTACCCCCAGGGCCGCTTATGCCTGACGGCCAGCCCTGAACTGGAGCATCTGGTGGTGTTCGCACCGGTAGGTTCACCTTATGTGTGCATAGAGCCGGTTTCACACGTGGCGAATGGTTTCAACCTGCAACCGCTGCTAGGAGAACTGAGCGGCACCCAAGTCCTGGCGCCAGGGGAAAGCTTCTCGGCGGACCTGTGTTTCGAATGGATCGAGCGCTTACAACGCCCCGGATAAGCCTCCAGCCTCACCCTCAACATTGAACGGACGCATACCTGCCCGCCCGAAAATCTCGAGTGGCGAGCCAACTCATCTCTAAAAAGAATAAAAAATGAAAATCAAACATTTTAGCCAACATACATCGCCTCGCTCTCTGCCCCTCTGCATGACGCTGTGTGCCATGCCATTGGCAGCTCACGCGGACTTCGTCTCCGACAGTAAAGCTACGTTGTTGATGCGCAACTTCTATTACAACCACGATCTGCGGGACTCCAAAGCCCCAGCCCAATCGAAGATCGACGAATGGGCACAAGGCTTCATTCTCAAGGCTGAGTCCGGTTACACCGAAGGCACCGTCGGTTTTGGCTTGGACATGTTCGCCGGACTCGGGCTCAAGCTTGACTCTTCACCAGGCAACAGTGGCTCTGCCCTGCTGCCTGGCGCCTACAACCGGGCAGGTGGCCCTCGCAACGCCGATCCCTCATCTGTTGATGAGTTCTCTAAGGCGACCGCCGCACTAAAAATGAAAGTATCCAAAAGCGAACTCAAGGTCGGCGGCCTGTTCCCGAAAATCCCGTTGGTGTCCGCTGGCGACGCACGTCTGTTACCGCAATTCTTCGAAGGAGCCATGCTCAGCGTCCGTGAGTTCGACAACATCGATATCGACCTGGGGCAGATGCGCGCGGTCAGCTATCGTGAGTTCACTGGCAGCCGCAAGATGCAGACCGGTAACTACCTTTCGGTAGAAAGCGACCGCTTCAACTATCTTGGGGGGACTTGGCGAATTACTCCAAATGCCTCGGTTGGTGTATGGGAAGGCGAACTGAAAGACGTCTATCGCCAAACGCTCTACACCACCACCCTCAACAAACCGATAGGCGCCTGGAAGCTCAGCGCCGTGGGGAACTACCTTGCCTCCAGCGAAGCCGGCGCAGAACTCGCAGGCAAACTCGACAGTCGCATGGCGTCGACCCTGCTTTCCGCCAATCTGGGCCCACAAACATTTCGCTTCGGTTTGCAGTACAACGCCGGCGATAGCGCCTTGCCCTTTCTTCATGACACCGACCTGCCCGACGTGGCCAACGCAGTCCAGGTACTTCGTTTCGATCGCGCGCAAGAGCGCTCATGGCAAGCACGTTACGACTTCGACTTTGCAGGCGTCGGTTTGCCAGGCCTGGTGGCTATGGCACGTTATGTTTATGGCGATAACTTCAAGATTAACGGACAAGACGGTCAAGAATGGGAACGTAACATCGACCTGACGTACACCATCCAGAGCGGCACCTTCAGAGACCTGTCATTCAGGTTGCGCAACGTCGAACTGATCGGTGCTGCGACGGGACGCCGCGATGAAAATCGCTTTATCGTCTCATATCCATTGTCGCTGCTCTGATCTCGGGTGCGCCCCTAAGGACGATCTGAAATAAGACCTTGCTGGTCTCGATAGGTCCATCCGGTGCAGTGTCTACCTGAGGCATTGCAGGACCGCTTAGATCATCAGGAAATCAAGCTATTGACTCGACTGTCTGCCAATTTGAACACCACACGCTGAGGGTGGTTGATCGAGACCAGATACTCCATCGGCTGCCCTTGGGTATCGAAAATCACGCCCCGATAAACCAGCGCGGCCGTCCCGGGTTCGACTTCCAGCAGGCGCGCCTCTTGATCATTCATCGTGGCAATGCTTAACGTCCCCTCGTCGCTTTCTATTTCGATCTGATACCGCGCCAACAATAAGGCATACAACGAGGCCCCCTCGATTAGATCCCCCGCCACCAGATCCGGCACGCGGGCGGCAGGAATGTAACTGGTCTCGATACAGAATGGCTTTTGGTCCACGGTGCGCAGACGCCTGATGGTCAGCAATACATCCCCCTCCTGAATCTTCAGCAGTTTGGCGACGCGGGCGCTGGCCTGGGTTTGCTCGAAGTAAAGCAACTTGCTGCCGGGCCTGGCCCCGGCCTGTTCAACCACTTCGGCGATGCCTTTACGCGCCACCGTATTGAGTGGCCGCTCGACGCCCGGAGCAGTCACGAAGGTTCCACGATTGCCTCGGCGCTCGAGGACCCCACGATCGATCAGTGTTTGCAGAGCCTTTCGCAAGGTCATCCTGCTGATTCCAAGGTGTTCGGCCAGGTCCCTTTCCGCCGGGATACGTTCAGCCGGTCCGAACTCCGGACGTTCCAGCATTTCAAGCAGTGCCTGGACGGCCTGCCAGGCAACCTGCTTGCGTTGGGGTGCGGGAAACGCCACGTCGGAGGGTTTTGCACGGGTAACTTTCATGGTCTACATCCTGGATTATTTTTCTGGCGATCCATTGCGACTGTAAAAACCAAAACCCGACGCAAACCCGCCAACTTAGCAATGACAAAGAAAACCCGGTTCAGGAAAACCCCGAAAACCGCTTATTCGGCCCATTAGACCATGGGGGAAAAGCCTTGTAATGGTATTTTTCATGGTATAGATTTTGGTCTAAATGGTGGTCATGAACAGCAACATAAGCCGCCGCAATAAAGTACCAAGGAGCCCACATGGCGATCCAGTTCAACCGGGAAGGCTTCATTACTTCCTTGCAGCAATCCGCTCAAAACGTCGACGACGCTCAGCAGTTTGGCCAAGAGTTGGCAACGCGGATTGACCGCATCTATTTCGTCAGCTGCGGCGCCCCCAACCGCATCATGCTCGGCCTGCAATATTGGCTTGAACACTACAGTCACTCACTGGAAGTCCGTCGTTATTTCCCGGCCGATTTCATGGATATCGATCCGCCGCGCCTGGATGGGCGCACCTTGGTCGTTCTCGCGTCCAAGTCCGGAACGACCCAGGAAACCATCGCCGCCGCGCGTTTCCTGCAAGGCAAGCCATGCCTCACTGTGGGTGTGACACAGACCGCCGAGCTGCCGCTGGCCCAAGCCGTTCAACATTGCTTCCTGCTGGGCCGCACGGACGAGGCGTACTTCGGCTGCTTCATGATCCTTCAAGCGTTGATCGGCGGTATTTTGGCCAAACGCGAAGGCTGGCCACTGCTGGACAAGCTCACTCGCTCACTTAAAGCGCTGCCGCAAGCACTGGCTGATGCAGCGATCAACAACGACCAACGGGCGACCGAGGAGGCGCGTCTCTATAAAGATGATCGTGTCATGTACTTCCTCGCGTCGGGCCCGATGTTCACCACTGCCTATGTGTTCGGCGTCTGCGTGGTGATGGAAAGCCAATGGCTGCATTGCCTGCCAGTGGAGGCCGCAGAGTTTTTCCATGGCCCATTCGAAGCCATCGATGCCTCCACTCCGCTGCTACTGCTGGTCGGCGAAGACCCCAGCCGAGCGCAGATGGAACGGGTCGTGAGCTTCTGCCAGCGGTATACCGAACGGGTCATGGTCTATGACTCCAAGGACTTCCCGATGGTCGGGATCGACCCGGAGATCCGCGCGATTGTCGCCCCCTACATCGTTGGCATCGCCGCTGAACGTATCGCTGCCCATCTGGCGGTCTGGCATCAACAACCGCTGACGACTCGCCGCTACATGTGGAAAACGGAGTACTGAGCATGGCCAGCCTGATCGCGGTCGGCGATAACACCTTGGATGTGTACCTGGACCGGAACATCGAATATCCAGGCGGGAATGCGCTCAATGTTGCGGTATTCGCTTCCCGGCTAGGCACTCGCAGCGCCTACCTCGGCTGCGTAGGCGATGATCGGTGCGGCCAGCGTTTGCTCGACTGCCTGCAAAAAGAAGAAGTCGATTCTTCCCATTGCCGAACGCTGCCGGGGGCCAATGGTTGGGCGTGTGTCGACAGCATCGATGGCGAGCGAGTGTTTCTGGGCAGCGATCCTGGTGTTTGTCGTCAACTGCGACTCAATGCCGAGGATTTGGCCTACATCACGAAGTTCTCGCTGGCACACAGCAGCCTCTATAGCGGCCTCGAAAACCAACTGGTGCAAATTCGTCATGCCAGCGGCTGCCTGTCCTTCGACTTCTCGGACAACTGGGTCGAATTCGATTGGCCGGCCCTGATCAAGCATGTCGATATCGCCTTCTTCTCGGCTGCCGACCTGTCCTCGCAGGAGGCGTATGAGCTGGCGCACTCGATGCGGGCCCTGGGCCCGTCGATTGTGGTCATCACTCGCGGTGCTCTGGGAGCCCTCGCGGTCGATGCCCTGGGAATCCATGAGCAACCCAGTATTCCCTGCACTGTTGTCGACAGCATGGGCGCCGGTGACGGCTTCATCGCGGCGTTTCTGCTGGCATGGCAAGCCCGGCACAGCCTCGCGGAGTGTCTGTTGCATGGCGTCGATTATGCCGCCCAGGTGTGTGGTTGGACCGGTGGTTTTGGCCATGGTCAATCCCTGGACCCCGAACGTTCCCTGCAATTGAAACAAGCCTTGAATGCTCAAGGCTGATGCGCGCGGCCCCGGGCTAATCCTGGGGCTGTTCAACCAACCTGTCGTGGATACCCTGTCGATGAAAAAATGTCTGATCGGTTTGATGCTCGTGGCCAGCCCGCTGATGACCTGGGGCGCCAGCGAAGAGCTGCGTTTCGGGGTCGACCCCACCTACCCACCCTTTGAGTCCAAGCGACCTGACGGCTCGCTGACAGGTTTCGATATCGAGTTGGGTGAAAGCCTCTGCACCGAATTGAAACGTCGTTGCGTCTGGGTAGAAAACGCCTTCGACGGGATGGTCTCGTCCCTTAAAGGCAAGAAGTTCGACGGCATCCTTTCTGCCCTGTCGATCACCGAAGAGCGCAAAACCGAAATCGCCTTTTCCAACACGCTGTATGACACCCCGGCACGCCTGGTAGCACCGCAAGGCAGTGCCTTGCAACCGACGGCCGAATCCTTGCGTGGCAAGCGCATCGGCGTGCAGCAAGGTAGCGTGTTCGAAGTCTATGCCAGGCGCATGTGGGGCCAGAAAGGCGTGGAGGTGGTGCCTTATCAAAGCAGTGATTTGACCTACTCGGACTTGATCAACGGTCGGCTGGATGCAGCATTCGACGATGCCATCGCGGTCTCCGAAGGCCTGCTCAAGAAGCCGATGGGCAAAGGCTTCGGCTACGCAGGGGAGGTCGTTAAATCACCTGAAATCTTTGGGCCGGGAACCGGGATCGGCTTGCGCAAAAGCGATACCGCGCTAGCCGGCGAAATCAATCAGGCGCTCCAACGGATCCACCAAAACGGCACCTATGACCGCATCGCCAAAAAATACTTTGATTTCGACATCTCGCCTAAGTAAACCACCATCGCGGACCCTGGAACCGCGTTTTTTGAGGGATTGCGAAGGCTGGCGGCGATCTTACCCGCGGACAGGCCAACGTCGAACTTAAGGCGTAGGACCTCTCGGATTTTACGCATAGATAAACGCTCCACGACGACCTCTTTACTTCAAAAAAGAGGTCGATGGTCGTGAAAAATCCTGCATTCCGGAAAACCCTCTCCGCGAGATTCGCCCGCTGTCTTCCTCGCGATGGCTGAACGCATTCAACAACGGGCATTTGAGTAGTAAACTCCGTTGATTGATGACAGCAACAGAACGTGTATTTTCGCGACCGCGAAAACAGGGAGCGATAATGTTAGTGAATCTAAATCTGGTGACCCCCTCATGTCCGAACTCAGAGCATGGGTCCCCGTCTGATGGGTGTGAAAAACTGTTTCACATGGTCGAGGCCGGCCAGTGAACCCGCAGATGCTCGAGTCCGGCCCGCGGGGAGCCAAGGTGCTGTCGGTCTTTGACTTTGACGGTACCCTGACCCGGCACGACAGCTTTGTTCCATTCCTGATGTTTGCTTTTGGGAGGCGAGAGTTCAGCCGGAGAATGCTAAGACTGGCGGTGCCTGGCCTGCGATTCCTCACACGTAGGCTCAACCGTGATGAACTCAAGGCTCAACTGATCAGTACATTCCTGACGGGGGTGGAAAAGGAATGGGTCCAGCAAAAAGCCGAGGATTTCAGTAAGGCGCTTTGGATTAGGCTGATGCGACCAGCAGGTTTACGATCAGTCGCGACCGAAGTCGAGTCTGGGGCAATAGTAACGCTCTGTTCTGCTTCTCCAGCTTTGGTACTGCAACCTTTCGCCGATCGCCTCGGCATCAAGCTGATTGGTACCGAGCTGGAAGTCATCGACGGGTTACTGACCGGACATATCACCGGCAACAATTGTCGGTGCGAGAATAAAGTTCTTCGCCTTGAGGCTGTCTATGGTCCTCTGAGTCAGTACCGACTCAGAGCTTGGGGCGATACCCGGGGCGATCGAGAACTGCTGGCCGCCGCACAAGACTCCCATTGGCGGCACTTTCATCCGGTATGGCGCCGTGGACAGCTGCGCCGGTGAGTGTTCGTCAGTAGGTTTATTCATGGGAACCAAAAAAACGCGGCAGTAACAGGTTGAGCCCCGCTACTGCCACGTTTGATCAGAACTATCGTAAACACCTTCGCTGAAGCAAAAACCACTATTTAATGCGTCAAACTCTGTCGAACAAACAGATGCCGAAATGTCACGATCAGATGTATCAAAATGACAATTTATTGGCAATTTTTGATCAAATCGGCGGCCTTCTCTCCAATCATGATGCACACCGAATTAGGGTTCCCTGAAATCAGGGTGGGCATGATCGATGCGTCGGCAACGCGCAGCCCTTCAATGCCATGCACCTTCAGATCCGGACCTACAACCGAGTGGTCGTCTACGCCCATACGGCAGGTACCGGAAGGATGGAGTGCCGCGTGAGCCTCTTCGTGACAGAATTTTTTCATGGCCTCTCGCGACCTGACCGTAGCGTCCGGCACATGACGCCTGGCGAGATAGGGTTTGAAAGCGGCCTGGGACATGATTTCCTCGCCCACAAGGCAACCGTCCACCAGACTTTCAATATCGTAAGGGTCTGAAAAATAGTTGGGCACTATACGCGGAGGCGACATCGGGTCTGCCGAATACAGCTCAACATAGCCTCTGGATTTTGGACGTATCTGGCCCAGGTTCAGCGTGCAGCCGTTGCCGCCGGGGACGGAGTCAATGCCCTCTTCGATACCTGCGCCAACGACCATGAAATACTGGATATCAGGATTGGTTGCCGCCTTGTCTCCCCACCAGAAAGCCCCGCCTTCAATCAAGTTGGACGCAGCAGGGCCTTGCCTGAACAGGGCGTATTGCAAGGCCGCCATCATTTTCCAGTGCGGTTTTTTGTACTTGTCGTAGCTGTGCGGGCCCGTCAGCTCATAAACGAGCGACACTTCAATATGGTCCTGAAGATTCTGCCCTACACCGGGCAGGTCCTGGATAACGTTGATGCCATGCTTATCGAGCTGCGCTGCCGGGCCAATGCCGGACAACATCAACAAGCGTGGGGAGTTGATAGCGCCGGCGGATAAAACGATTTCCTTTTCGGCGTACATCACTTGACGCACACCGTTCTCGATATATTCAACGCCAATGGCTTTTTTCCCCTGCATCAAGATACGGATCACCCGACAACCCGTCTTGACCGCCAGGTTCTTGCGTGACTTCGCGGGCGCCAGGTAGGCCACCGCCGCACTGCTGCGAAAACCATTTTTGGCCGTGATTTGATAAAGCCCGCAACCTTCAGGTTTGCCGGAGTTGAAATCCTCGTTGTACGGCAAACCGTACTGCTGGCAAGCGCGAAGCCACACCTTGGTCAGTGGATGGATATTGATAGGGTCAGAAACACCCAACGGTCCACCGACACCATGAACGTCGTTACAGAAGCGCTCGTTGTCTTCGGCTTTTTTGAAGTAAGGCAATACATCTTTATAGGACCAGCCCGTTGCCCCCTGCTCGACCCAACCATCGTAATCAGCGGGTACGCCGCGAATATAAATCATCGCATTGACCGAACTCCCGCCACCCAGCACGCTAGCCTGGACCATGGTCGGCGTTGCAGTCCTGCGTTGATCTTCAGTGGGCTCCCACGCATACCGTTTGAGCAGCGGACCTTGCGCCGTTTTATAGTAGGCGCCGGGAATATGGATGTAGGGGTTGCGGTCACGAGGCCCCTCTTCAAAAAGGACCACGGACGCAGAAGTATCTTCGCTGAGTCTCGATGCCACCGTGCAGCCTGTCGAGCCGCCTCCGATTACGATGAAATCCACCATGACGACCTAATACCTTTTATGAGGTACACATTGTAAGAACGGGAGTTTTTAATCCGGGTAAGCGGCGCTTTATCGCCCAACAAGTCGGGTTAAAAGTGCCTTCAGATCTTTCGCGACCTCATAACTGTTTTGCTGCTGCTGTTTTTTACAAAACAACTCACAGCTCCACCATCCGTCGTAACCGGTAGCCTTTACCGCGGCAGTCCACTCGGCAAGGTTCAATATCCCGTTCCCCGTCGGTATATCTCGGAGTAATTCTTCATTGGGAATACCGCCTTCAAAAGGCAGCGAATCACACACATGCACGCCATAGATAACGTCTTTGTTCATGCGTGCGATTTCTTCTGGCCTAACGCCGGACGTAAAACAGTGCCAGTAATCGATGACCATCTTGACGTTGTCGCGTTCGGTGCGATCAATCAGCTGTAGTTGGTGCTCCAGCGTATTCAATGGCGTCCATGACAAAGCTTCAAGATAGAGAAGAACACCATATTGCTTTGCCAAGTCAGCGAGCAGCGCAAGATTCTTGGCAGTCAACGCATATTGTTCGGCATCATCCAAACCCAGCAAACCGGTGTAATGAGCGCTCGTGCCATGCTTCTGGTAATCGATCACCGCTTGAACGTTGATGGGCCCGGTGAGTACTTGAACACCTTTGGCGCCGGCCAGGTTGGCCAATTGAAAAAGCCGTTCCGCTTCCTTCAGCAAATCATCGCGTTCGGCGCCTTGGCGTTCGATATCCCTCAGGTAACCGATCCCTGTGACGGGGATATCCTTCAGCAACGCTTTCAGTTCCGGCTCCGAATAACCGGCCTGCAAATAGGCTTCCAGTTTGCCGCTGTAGATCTCCAACGCATCGAAACCGACAGTCTTCGCAATGTCGATGTCTATGGCCAGCGTCGAATGTTTTGCGACTGTGGAATGCAAGGCCAGGATGTTTTTTTGAGTGTGCATATGAGGCTCCTACCGTTGACACCCAGTGTAGAGTGATCGAGTCCCAGTAGTGATTTCGCACTCACAGGAAATGCGGCGCAACCTGACGCACTCACTGCGTCAGGCTTTCGATAATTGGCTAAGACGTCATTCCCCAGCGACCGGGAGGATGGCTACAACCTCAAGCAGTGAGAGATGGCTCGCTCGTGATAGCGGTCTGACAATCAACATTGATAGTGACTGATCTATCGCTACCACGAGCCAGCGCCCTCCTGCTTAAGCTTCTGCGAGGCGATTGGCCAATGCCGATACAGCTAAAGCAGCGGCGTCCAGCCGCTCCTGCGGTAAGGTCCCACGAGCGACAGCTGCGGTAATGGCGCAAACAATCTGCGCAATCTCAGGCATTGCCTTTGCGGAAATCAGCAATAGATCGGCCCCTGCATTCAGAGCTGCAACCGCCACCTCGCCGAGTGATGAGTTTCTCATCGTGGAGCGGTGGTCCAAGTCAATGGTCATCACCAATCCCTTGAACCCCAGTTCATCTCGCAGCAAACCAATAAGCTCAGGCGAAACGGATGCCGCAACGGGCGGCTCGCAGGCAGCAAAAATCGCCGGTCCCATCATCACCGCGTCCGCACCGGCGTCCACCCCGGCTTGAAACGCAGGCCAGTAGGCACGTAGCTGATCCAGTGACTCGGTGACCACCGCCTCTTCAACAGATGGTTGGCGCAGCAACACCGGATGTCCGGGGAAGTGCTTCAGGGTGCTCGCCATCCCGGCACGTCGTACACCGCGGACATAGGCACCGACCATGGCCGCGGCCCGATTTACATCATCGGACAGTGTGCGCCCCTGCAACCATACATTGGTTCCACCGACCACATCAGCTGTCGGCGACAAGAGCAGATTCACACCGGCGTCTCGCACTTTCGTCGCAACCTGAAAACAGGCATCTTCGAGCTCAGCAAGATCCATTACCCTGGCCAGATCAAGTTCAGGTAGCGCAGGCGCTACCCCTTGCAAGCGGTGAACGGCGGATATGTCAGCATCGGCCGCCAGTATCAGCGGCCCGGCAAAGTTTTTTGCAGTGCCGGTGAACCGTTGCCACTTTTCAAGCGTTTCAGATTCCAGGCGGCTCGCGCCCATTTTACCGCTGACATACTCCTGCGTGGTTTCGCCAAACAGCAGGCTGCGCCCTCCACAGCCCAGAAATCTGCGCACGTCCTCATTCATGTCCAGATCGAGCAAAACTGGAAACAGGACGCTGAATGCCTTGCTTTCAATTGAGCTCATGATCAATCCCGGTTTGAGTTGTGCTGGTCATTATTGGCCGCTGCCAGTTCGCGAACCTTGAAGGCCGCGTCTAACAAAATCTGACGGCCCAGAACGCCTTCGTGAACAGCCGCCACAATGGATTCGGCAATGGCATCAAGGCCCGACTCACTGGACACGAGCAACAGATGTGCGCCGGCCGCCAGCGAAGCAATAGCAGTGTCCGTGATGGAGTTGCCCCTGAGGATGGATACCGCATCAAGGTCATCCGAGATGATCAAGCCCTCGAATCCAAGGGTGTCACGCAGAACCCCGATGACTTTGGACGAAGTTGAGGCCGAATGATCAGAGTCGATTGCAGGAAAAACGGCTGGCCCTGGCATCACCGCTTTCACACCAGTAGCGATGACCTCCTTGAACACTTCGAGGTTGTCATGGAGCAACTCCAGCGGCCCGAGAACCGTGGCTTCAGCTATTGCCGGGTCCTGCTCGGTGACGTAGTGACCGGGAAAGTGTTTAGCAGTTGCAATGACGCCAGCGCGTTGAACCCCGCGGATATAGGCACAGGACAACCGACTGACTTCAACGGGGTCGGCGCCCAAATGCCGGTTGTGTAGCCATGGGTTGGCGCCGGTGACCACATCGACGATCGGCGCCAGAAACAGATTAACGCCTAGACCGCGCGCCACGTTGGCCATCACAAAGCAGCGTTGCTCGATGTCCTGTGAACTGAGGTCCTTGAGCTGTTCTCTCGATGCGACTGCCGGGACCAATTGGTGAAGGCGTTGGATACCGCCGAGTTCCTGATCCACCGCGATCAGCACCGGCACACCGGCCAATGACGCGGCTTCCCGGGCGATATTGACAAAGTCGGCCTGAGATTCGGCGTCCTTGCGCGCCGGACTCATGTCTCGGCCTACGTACTCATCCCGGGTTTCACCCAGCAAAATAGACACGCCACCACGCCTCAAATAACGACGGACATTGTCGTCCAGACTCAAATCGCTGAATGCGGGAAGCAGTACCGAATACGCAGCTCTATGCAGTTCGCTTGACATAGCTATTCCTCAACACCGTTATTTTGAGCAGAAAGCTCAACTTTATTGACGCATGACGGGGTGCCACGCATGATATCGATCAACTTCGAGCACAACACAAGCCATTAATGCTCGTTTATGCAACTTTACACAGGAAACAAATGAAGTCAATGCTCACTCATGAAGCTTTCCCCGGAGAACGGCAAAACCTGATTGCGGAACGGCTAGCGACCCATGGCCGGGTTTTGGCTGGGGATCTCGCCCAGGAATTCAAAGTTTCGGAGCACTCGATCCGCCGAGATCTCGCCGCGCTGGCGGATGCGGGAATCTGCAAGCGCGTGTACGGCGGCGCTATTTCAGTGGCCCCTGCGCGAGGCGATCATGACGCGCAAAATCAACAGGCTGACCGGAAGAACTCCCTTGGGCTGGCCGCTGCAGCATTGATCAAAGCCGGCCAACATATTTTCATGGATGGAGGTACCACCAATGCATCCATTTCGAGCGTAATCGATCACAATCTTGCAATTTCAATCACGACCAACTCGCCGGCAATTGCCCTTGAACTGGAAAAGCTGCCATTGGCCGATGTGATCTTGCTTGGGGGACGCCTGCACAAGGCGACCGGCAGCACCGTCGGCCTGACAGCAATTCAGCAGTTGTCGAATTTCAATTTCGACCTGTGCTTTTTGGGCGCCTGTGCGATTGACGCCATCAAGGGCGTGACGGCTTTCGACATGGACGATGCGGAATTCAAGCGCACCGTTGTCTCTCGTAGCGGGCAGATTGTGGTCGCCGCGACCAACGAAAAACTGTCGAGTATCGCGCATTACCAGGTCGCGTCATGCGAGGAGCTGGGTATATTGGTGGTAGAAAGAGACGCCCCTGCTGAACGGCTTGCGCCCATCCAGGCCAAGGTTTCAAACATTGTGGTCGCCTCTTGAACTACACGATTTACTGTTCTGGAAAAGGCACCCAGGCACGCCGTTGACTCGACTCGACACACGCCTGGGACAACACCACTCCACGCACGCCCTCGTGAATATCCGGTAAAGGGACGGTGGTCGCCGTGCGCCAGCCTGTTCCGGCATCGAGTGCTTCGGCGAAATCGGCATAAAGAACGGCAAGCGCCTCCAGATACCCTTCCGTATTACCCGCCGGCAAACTGGTGAAGGTCAACGTCTGAGCCGCATTGTCGCTCTGGCCACGGCGGTAGATGCGGTCGGCGCCGTCAAAGGGCGTAAACAGCAGCGTTTCCGGTGATTCTTGACACCATTCTATTGAAGCTTTGCTGCCGACGATCTTGAAACGCAATCCGTTGCGATGACCCGGCACCGCGAAACTGGCCCATAACAATCCATCTACGCCGCCCTCGAATTCAAGTTGCACCACACAAGTGTCGTCCAACTCCCAGCCGGGTACGACCGTGCTCAATTTGGCGTTCAGATTCGTGCAGCGCCGTCCGGACAGGAACTCAAGCATGTTGAAGGCGTGTGTCCCGACATCGCCCAAAGCGCCGGTCGGGCCGGCCTTTTCAGGGTTGCCACGCCACGCGAGGCTCTTGCTCAATCCGTCGATGCCGGGCGCCAACCATTCCAGAAGGTACTCGACATACATGAAGCGAACTTCACCCAGTTCCCCGGCCTGAATACGGCTACGAGCATCCCTGACCATGGGATAGCCTTGATAGGTGTACGTCACCGCGAAAAAAGTATTGTGCCGGTCGGCAATACTGGCCAACTCGTAGGCCTCTTGCGGACGATTGACCAACGGCTTGTCGCAAATAACCGGGATCCCCGCCCGCAGAAATAGCTGACACGGTTCAAAATGCAGGTGATTGGGCGTCACGATGACAACTGCATCAATCGGATCTGGCCGACGCGACTCGGCAGCTGCCATGTCCTCGAATGACAGGTAAATCCGGTCTGCCTCGAGGTTGAATGCCGCCCCGGCCTCACGGCATTTGTCCGCGTCCGAAGAGAAGGCGCCGGCAACAATATCGAAGCGATTGCACAGGCGCATGGCAGCACGATGATAACTGGCAAAATAAGCCCCTTGCCCACCTCCAACCATGCCTACCTTGAAGCGCCTTTGCCCTGGAATGTCGCCCGTTAACCTTGCCATAGCTTAAAGACTCCAATAGATGGCACGCACTTGTGCATCGCCAGGTATTAGCAACAACGAATGCGCCACAGGGAGTATCACTGGCGATTCTTTTTTTCTCCATTTCGCACAACAGCGATACCTGACGCGGACCGCAGCACCCCGCAAATAACGGCCAAGAACGCGTCGAATTGACTCCGTGAAAAAGGCCCTCTCACACAAACAATCAACAAGGTGTTACTTCGGAAAAATCAATGTGTTACTTACTGTGGTGGCGAGTAACCCTGCATTTTTTGGCAGACTGCTTGGGCCACGAGAAGCGACGAATTGCAGAGCGTTTGTCACTGTCGAAAAATGCGAGAAAACGCTTACAATCTGACGCATCGGCCTCTTTGAACGAGCTGAACTTGAATTCAACAAAACGGCATGGAACATGCTTAATTAAATTGGAATACGTTTAAGTAATTGAGTTTATATGGGTTAAGCAAAAGGTTATTCGATAACCAGTATATAACCGCTATAACCCCGCCTTATCCGAACTGACCAGATCGAGATAACAATGCCCAGTCGAGGAGACCCGCCCCCAATGTCTTTAACTGCCGCCACCTCGCACCCCGAGCGACAACAGGTTCGCAGTGACTTGCAGGCAAACGTGCAAAAGAACCTCAGTACCCTTGTTGAGTCCTGCCGATCGGTTGCAGACATGTGCCGCAAGGTCGATGTCAATCGCCAGCAGTTCAACAAGTACTTGGTTGGCCAGCACGTACCTTCACAGAAGATCCTTCAGAAAATCGGCCGTTACTTCATGATGGAAGCTGAAGACCTTTTTCGGCCGCCCGCCGAGTTCAAGAAATTCTATGAAGGGTATGAAAACGAATTGCCGACGGACTTGCGTGCCTCGGCTCAATTCAATCATTTCCTGCCTTTGGCAAAGCAATCTGCCGATTTACTCGAAGACTACCTGGGCGTCTATTACCGATACCACAACTCATCGATCTACAAAGGCAGAATCCTGCGCTCGGTCACTTGCCTGTATCGAGCCGATTCAATGGTCCAGTACGTCACGGTAGAGCGCTTCCCCTTGCTGGATGGCAGCGGAAAGATTGGCTACTCATTCACCTATCACGGTTTTTGCCTGCTCCTTGGGGACCGCCTGTTCCTGGTGGATTTTGAAGGCAAGCAACGTAACGAGATGACGTTTTCGATTCTGACCCCGCAACATCGCCGACCGATCCGGTTCCTCTATGGATTGGTCACCGGGGTGGCGTCTTCATCATTCCGCCAGCCCTTTTCCACCCGAATGGCACTGGGGCTCGTGGACAAAGGCAAGATCCGTAAACATCACCTGCGCAATGCAACTGCGGTGCTTCCTAGCGATCAGTCATTGCCACTGGAGGTGCGTGAATACATGACCGGCGACAACGCCACTATCGTATGGGGCGGTCAGGACTGAGACGATTGAAGGATGGCTTCGCCGACATTCAGACCTTGCGATGCTGCGCGCCAATAGTAGGGTTGTCCTGCTGCGTTGACGCTGGAGGGCACTCGCCCTCCTTCTCATCGTCAGTCATGGCCTTGCGAAATCCCTTTATGGACTCCCCGACATCCGTTCCCAGGTTCTTCAGCTTTTTAGTGCCAAAGACGAGCACAACCACCACCAGAATGACGATCCAGTGTTTCAAATCCAGAATGCCCATATTACGACTCCTCTCCAGACGTTTTGATTGAGGCGGGTATGCAACATCGCAAACGTTGTTGCACTAAGTTTCGTTGCGCCCACGCGAAACGCGCGCGGTAATCACCTCTACTAAAGACGGCCCCTTGCTATTGAGCGCCTTGATAAAAGTGGGATTCAGTTGTGAGGAATGCTCGACCCGCCAGGCATCAAGACCGAAATTTTTGGCAATGCCGGCAAAATCAGGAGAATAAGGTTTGCCATCCGGCAGGTTGAACTCACCAGCCCGGTACTGCTCGACTAACGGGGTTTGCACATCACTCAATGAAACATAACCGCTGCTGTTAAACACCAGGAACACGACCGGAATGCTATGCATCACGCAGACCGCCATTTCCTGCATCGACTGCAAAAAATCCCCTTGCCCCACGGCACAAACCACCTGACGCGCTGGCATGGCGAGCTTCGCTCCGATCGCCGCCGGAATAGCCCAACCCATAGTCCCGACACTTCCTGCGCAGAGATGAGTTCTTGGACAATAGACAGGAAACATCTGGCTGACCGCCGTCTGAATACTTCCCCCACCGACCACCAGAATCGAATCCCTTTCCAGCACCGCCCGTAGTTCAGCCAATGGCTTGTGAATAATCAAGGGGGGAACGTCGCTGGCGCTATCTTCGATCAAGCGCGACTCGCGCTCTTTACGCAACACGGCTATTTCCCGGCAATAAGTGGTGCGACGAAGTTGTAGCGCCTTGAACGGTGATGAGGAAATCGCACCAACCAAATCGGTCAATGCGCTTTTAATATCGGCGGTGATGCGAATACCGGAATCGTGACCTCCCTGACGCTCATGCGGCGCACTGTCTATCGCGATGAATTGCGCATCACCCTGTTCCGCCAACCGAACGCCGTTGCGCGCCTGCGACAGTGAGTGGCTTGGCTGACAGCCCAAAACCAGAACGACGTCAGCCGACGCCAGCAAATGATCGCCACCTGAACTTCCCGATTGGTGTATCACCCCAGCGCTCAACGGATGGTCTTCGGCAAAGGCACCCTTCCCTTGCATGGTCGTCACGACGGGCGCCAGTAGCCGCTCCGCCAACGCCAGCAATTGCGGGCTCGCATCGGCGGCGATTATCCCGCCACTCACCAGGATGACCGGGCGAGCGGCACCACAGAGAGCCTTAGCTGCACGCTCGACTAACCAAGGGTCCGCCAACTGCAATTCGCTGGTAGCCCGCAAGGTGGCGGGCGACAGGCTGAGTTCGATGGAGGCGCTCTGAACGGCGACCGGAATATCGACATTCACAGGTCCGCCGCAACCACTCAGCATCGTATCGAAAGCCTGACGCAGAGCCTGGGGTAACTGCTCAATCGTCGGGACCAGCAAACGCCCTTTGGTAATTCTCGAATCCAACGCGTCAGGGAGATGGCCGTCGCTGGCGCCCTCCAGCCTGGGCAAATCATCTTCGGCACCGCCAGTGCTGATGACCAGAATCGCGGATGAATCCGCCCATGCGGCCGCGATCCCGCCCAAGGCTTTCGAAATACCCAAAGGGACAGGAAGCAGGACGGCCATGGGGCGACCGCAGGCGCGGAAATATCCGTCAGCGATATGCACGGAGCTTTGCTCCTGCATGACTTGAATGAACGGGATTTCAGTACCGGCAGATAACAGTGCCTCCACCAACGCCCATGATCCGTCTCCCGGCGTGCCAGCAACATAGTCGACACCGTTCGCCCTTAGCGCTTTTGCAACAATCTGACCACCAGTGAGCTTCACAGGACACTCCAATAGAACACGCCAATCAAACAGACGCAGGCGTGGGGCCGGATGCTCCTCCCCCGTCTCTGGACCGTCACTGGAGTATTCGCCCGGAGCAAGCACGGCTCAATTTCGCACACTCCGTAAAAGAGACGCACGTTGACGCAGGTAATTCATCCCATCGCCCGCCAGAGGAGAACTATTGTTATCGGGAGTGTGCTGCGCCGATTAGGTCACTTTGATGCGTCAGAGTGCGTCGCTTTTAAAGGCGCTGCGAAATTGAGTGCTCTGCCCGCCAAGGCCAATACTCGGCCCATGAAAACAACAAGCCGAGCCTATCAAGCGCTGGGTACGCCACTTGATAGAAACAATGCTGGCCATAACTCTGCCGATTGACATGACTTATATAAAAATGTGCCCGGCAACATTAGCTGATCCGGAGCCATTGCAAATCGCTGATCGTTTGCACACAACCACCCTAGGCAGGAACTCGAAATGAAAAAAGAAACAGCGACGGGTTATGGATCAACCGGCATTGACTTGGACTCGATTAGCTTGAAACGGCGCACTTTTCTGTTGGGGGCGGCCGCGTCTGCCGCAGGGTTGTACATCGGTTCGTTCGTACCCAGTGCGTTTGCCGCAGCAGCAGGCGGCCACCTGGAGATTCTTGGCTGGGAGGGTGAAACCGGTGACGCGGAACTAGCTGACTGGCGCAAACAGCGTGGTATTACCGTACGTTCAAGCTATGCCAGTACCCAAGACGACATTACCGCACGGTTGGCCGGCTCGGATCCCGTGCAGCTTGATTTGACCATGTATGCCTTGGGCTACGAGACCATCTATAAAGAAATGGGTCTGCTCAAGGAGATCGATACCTCGAAGATTCCTAATTACTCGGCAGACAATACCCTGGCTCTTTTCTACAAAGGCAGCCGCTGGTACTGGGATGGCAAGCAGTGGGGGATCCCACTTCTGTGGGGAATGAACACCATCATCTACAACCCTAAGAGCGTCAAGAAACCTGCCGAATACAAAGACCTTTTGGACCCGAAACTGAAGGGCAAACTGACCTTTGTCGATGATGGTCTGTCGACCTGGTCACTCATTGCCATTATTGCTGGCTATGGCAACAAGTTCCCTAACCTGACACGTGCCGAGTTCGACGACGCGTTCGAGAAGCTCAAGCCGTACCGTGATCAATGCCGAGTCTTTGCAGCCTCCTCGGGAGACGCGGTTTCCCTACTGGTGTCGGGCGAAGTGGACGCGGTTTTTTCCGCGTCTGCCAACACGCCAAGCGAAACAGCCAAGCGCGGCGTAACAACAGCTCTGTCCGTTCCAAAAGAAGGCGCGGCCGTCTGGTGCGATGCCTTGTTTATCCCGAAAACGGCAAAGGACATACCGCTTGCGCTGGAGTTCATCAACAAGACGCTTGAGGCTGAAACCCAGGCCAAGATGGCAACTACCATGTTCTCCGGGGTCGTCAATCCCAAAGCCGTACCGCTGCTCCCTGCCGAGTTGAGAAACACTTTCGACTACGCGAATCTGGACAGCTTTTTCGAGAAATCGAAACTCTACAGCCAGCCCCCTCTGAGCTCCGACAAGTACGTGACCTATGCTGAATGGATCGATCAGTGGGCGAACTTCAAAGGCTCGTTCTAGATCGGCTGGTAGTCGGTTTTTTACAGAAAGGCTTGTTTAAGGGAACTGTACTGGAGAGCGCGTGCCTGCGAGCACGCGCTGCTCTGCTCGATGGAGGCGATGGAATGGCCTGTCGATGCCATTCGTATGGTTCTGGAAGAGCACACGTCACACGCTCGCCAAAGCACCCTCGTTATCGAACAAAAAGCAAAGGCAAACTAATCATGAACGTAGTCAACAACAGCGAGCCCATCATTCTCGACGAAAGGGATTCGAAGGCCGGTAAACAAGTAAGGATCGACAAAAAGACCTTGAGTGGGTACTTGCTGGCTTCGCCCCCCCTGTTCTTTCTGGTGGTGTTCTTTCTGATTCCGTCGGTGCTGCTGCTGGTCGCAAGTTTCTGGACCGCCAAGACATTCAGCATGGAACCTGCCGCTACCGTTGCCAACTATGCGAGGGCCCTGAGTGCCAGCGGGTTCTATGATTCCTTGTGGATCGCTCTGCAAAACGGCTTTTGGACCGCCGTATTGTCGACGGTCATCAGCGCCCCGGTCGCCTACTATATTGTCTATCGGACGCGCTCCAACGCGGTGCTGTACCTGGCCTTGATCTCGTGGTTCTCCAGCTATCTGGTGCGGGTCTATGCCTGGCGCTCCATCCTGGGCACCAACGGCGTGATCAACTCCACGCTGTTGCACCTCGGACTGATTGATCAACCACTGGACTGGCTGGTGTTCAGCAAGTTTTCGGTGGTGTTAACCCTGGTGCACATCATGCTGCCCTTCACCCTGCTGCTGTTGGTGTCTGGCTTACGCGATATCAAGAAGGATTATCTGGAGGCCGCCGCGGACCTGGGTGCCAGCGGTTTCACCATCTTGTGGCGTGTGATCATGCCAATGGCGCACAAAAGCATTGTCAGCTCGTTCATGTTCACCTTCGTCCTCGCAGCCAGTGATTACGTCACCCCCCAGATGCTCGGGGGTAGAGATGCCATGACTACTGGCCTGGTGATCGCCAACCAGTTTCGGTCGGTTGGTAACTGGCCGCTGGGTGCGGCAATGGCCTACCTGCTGCTGCTTGTATTCATGCTGGTCTATGCGCTGCTGCTGGGCGTATTGCGGGCTGCGAACCTGGCACCCGGCAAACGTTACCACGACTGAATACCGCCCATAAAAAAGGTAACTCGCCATGATCAGGCTATTCACTTACGTTTACATGCTCTTCCTTTATGCGCCCATCGCGATCATCACGCTGTTCAGCTTTCATTCGTCAGCCTCGTTGTCGTTCCCCTTCGAAGGTTTCTCTACCAAATGGTACGAGGCACTGTTCAGCAGTTCGGACTTCATGACGGCATTGGCCAACAGTGCCATCGTCGCCGCGGGTTCGGCCACTCTCACCACGGTGCTGGGCACGTTCTCGGCACTGGCGCTGATGCGCATGAAAGGTCGAGTCAAAGCCGTCTTTGCATTCATGAACTTCGCCCCTATCGCCTTGCCCGGATTATTCCTGGGGATCGCGCTGGTGATTTTCTTTTCGGTGATAGGCCTACCCCGCTCGCTGCTGACCGTGGTCATCGGCCATACGCTGTTCACCTTTCCGTTTTTCGTCGAGTCCGTGCGTTCACGACTGGAGTACTTTGACCTTTCGTTCGAAGAGGCGGCTCGTGATCTTGGCGCCTCACCGCTCAAGGCCTTCTGGCTGGTGACGCTGCCAATCATTGGCCCGACGATTGCCGGTGCCGCGATCCTGGCGGTAGCGCTTTCCATGGACGAATTCCTGATCACGGTATTCGTCACCGGCAGCAACACCACGCTGCCACTGATGATTCTTTCAATGATGCGCCGCGCTGTCAGCCCAACCATCAATGCCGCCTCGGTATTCATGCTGGTCGTGACCATCGCCATCATCGTCATTGCCGGCCTGGTCATGACCTTGCGCCGTCGTCGTCTCGAACTTGAACGTGCTGAAACTGCAGAGTAATCACCATGACCAACAGTATTGAACTGACCGGAATATCCAAGAGTTACGGCAACCTGACCGCCCTTGGCAAAGTCGACCTGATCGTCAAGCGCAACGAAATCCTGACCTTGCTCGGCCCAAGCGGCTGCGGCAAAACCACATTGATGCGCATCATTGCCGGCTTCGAAGAGCCCACCACCGGCAAGGTTGTGATTGACGGCAAGGACTCCACGTCCCTCGCGCCTGAACACCGCCCGGTCAACATGGTGTTTCAAAAATATGCCCTGTTCCCTCACCTTGATGTGTTCGACAACGTGGCTTTCGGGCTGCGCCTGAAGAAGAAACCGAAGGATGAGATTAAACGTGAAGTGACCAAGGCACTGGAGCTGGTCCAGCTGGAAAGCTTCAAGAATCGCTGGATCTCCGAGCTCAGCGGTGGGCAGGCACAGCGCGTCGCGTTGGCGCGGGCCCTGGTGAACCGCCCCGCCGTGCTACTGCTCGACGAACCGCTGGCAGCGCTGGACCTAAAGATTCGCCACCACATGCTCAATGAAATAAAAAGGATCCACGAAGAAACTTCGACCACGTTCGTTTACGTCACCCATGACCAGGACGAAGCGATGATCCTGTCTGACCGGGTCGTCCTGTTAAACAAGGGTGGCATTGAACAAATCGGTGGGCCAGAAGAGATGTATTGGTCGCCACGTACGTTGTTCGCCGCGAAATTTTTCGGCGATACCAACATCGTCAACGGCACTTATGGGCTGGGCGACACCAGCAACGGCTATGTCGAACTTCCGTTCGGACGCTATGCACACACGGCCAAGAACAGCCTGAGTACCGGGCCGGTCAATGTTTCTATCCGTCCCGAAACCATCGTCCTAGAGCCCGCACAAGGCGCGACACTAGCCAACGGGGCATTTGTCGGCAAAGTGAAAGACACTTCGTTCATTGGCAATCGGGTCATTTACAGGGTGACGGTTGCCGGCGGAACCATCGACCTGAAATGTCAACAACTGCCTACTCCAGGCAGCCACACACTGCCACCCGGATCGGATGTTGCACTCACCTGCAAACCAGACAGTTTCGTGGTCATACCGGCCTGAATAGCGGTGGCTTAACGACGGCCCCTGCAGAGTTCAGCATGGGGCTTTACCCGTAACTTCAACGCTGGATCATCACCTCTTTCACGAGAGCATGATCCGGCGTTTTTTTTGACCAGGGCGGTAAACAACAGTGGTCCAATACATTGTGATCGGGGGTGGGTCAGCCGGGTGCGTCATTGCGGCACGTCTTAGCGAAAACACGGAGGCTTCGGTGGTCCTCCTTGAAGAAGGGCCAAAAGACACAAACCTGCTTATCCATCTCCCGGTCGGTTTCTATAAGACCAGCCAGGGCAATCTGGTAGAACGTTACCCTTGGGAGCCACCAGCAGACTACATCGGCCCTGCCGACCCGACCATGGTGCAGGCGCGAGTACTCGGCGGTGGGAGTTCGGTTAACGCCATGGTCTATCTGCGCGGGCAACCCGCCGATTACGACAGCTGGGCGGCTTGCGGTGCCCAAGGCTGGGCCTACAAGGACGTATTGCCCTTCTTCAAGAAGTGCGAAAGCAATGATCGATTCAGCAACGATGCCCACGGTACCGACGGCCCGCTCGGAGTATGCGATCAACGTTATACCCACCCCTTGACCAAACTCTGGTTACAAGCCTGCCAACAAGCAGGATTAGCCTACAACGCCGACTTCAATTCGGGGGTTCAGGACGGTTGCGGGCTTTATCAAATCAACGCCAGGAACGGTCTGAGATCGAGCACCTCGGTCGCGTACCTGAAGCCCGCCCGGCGGCGACCTAATCTGACGGTTAAAACCAATTGCCGGGTCTTGCGAATCCTGATTGAGGATGGACGCGCAACGGGTGTTGAATACCTTGAAAAAAACCAGTGCCACGTACTCAGGGCCGAACGCGAAGTCATTGTCAGTGCCGGGGCGATCAATACCCCGAAACTGTTGATGCTGTCGGGCATTGGCCCAGCCAGTCACCTACACGCCAAAGGCGTCAAAGTGATGCATGACCTGCCTGGGGTCGGACAGAACCTGCAAGATCACATCGAAGTATCCTTGATCAATGAACTGCGTCGCCCATTGAGTTACGACAAGTACAAAAAACCGCACTGGAAAATCGCTGCCGGTTTGCAGTACGCACTGTTTCGAGAAGGCCCCGTGACCTCCAACGTGGTAGAAGGTGGTGCGTTCTGGCGTACGTCCCTGGCCGAAAACCGCGCGGACGCTCAGTACTGTTTCATGGCCGGTGCCGGTGTAGAGGCTGGCGTGGGGTCCGTCCCTGGTGGCAACGGCTGCACCTTGAACGTGTGCCAGACCCGACCTCGCTCGACAGGTTCTGTGCGACTGAGGAGCGCTGACCCGATGGAGTTTCCTTCCATTAAACCCAACTACCTGACCGATCCGTTCGACGTAGAGTGCATGGTTCAAGCGACCGAGTTCGGTCGACACATTATGTCCCAGAGCGCGATGGCCGGGCATATTCTGCGCGAGCACATACCCGCCGAGCCATTGCGCACCCGTGACGATTATCTAAAGTTTGTGCGTCAACAGGCGCACGCTGCGCTGCACCCGGTAGGCACCTGTAAGATGGGCACGGACGAGATGGCGGTGGTGGACAATGAGTTACGCGTACATGGAATCGGTGGCCTGCGTATCGCCGACAACTCCATCGCACCGAGTTTGTGTTCCAGCAATACCAACGCGCTGGCGATTATGATTGGCGAGAAAGCGGCTGATCACATTCAACGCGCTCACTAGCATGGCGCCCCTCCTGAGGTTTGCTCCTCAGGAGGTCGACACCCGCTAGACCCTGAAGTTGTTCATCAGCTCTAATTGCTGGTTCCCCCGAATGGGGAGCCTGAAAGAAGAAATCAGACTGACTTCTTGTAACGACGAATCCGGATATCCGCCTGTTCCTTGTGCCCGGCGAAACCTTCCATGCCGCATAAACGGGAACAGTATTCACCGACCAGTACAGACGCCTCATCAGTCAGGACACGTTGATAGGTGCAAGTCTTGATGAACTTGCCGACCCATAGGCCGCCGGTGTAACGCGCCGTGCCCGTGGTGGGTAACGTATGGTTGGTACCAATTACTTTGTCGCCATAGGAGACGTTGGTCCGCTCACCGAGGAACAGCGCACCGTAGTTGGTCATGTGCTCAAGGAAATAGAGTGGATCCCGAGTCATTACTTGCACGTGCTCGGAGGCAATCCGGTCGGCTTCCTGCACCAGTTCGTCCACGGTGTCGCAAAGGATTATCTCGCCGTAATCTCGCCAGGCAACTGAAGCGACTGGGGCGGTAGAGAGAATGGCCAACTGACGCTCGATTTCCGCTGGCAGGGTGTCTGCCAATTCGGGGCTATTGGTCAAAAACACCGCAGGGGAGTTAACGCCGTGCTCAGCCTGCCCCAGTAAGTCGGCGGCAATGATTTCAACATCAGAGCTGTCATCGGCAATCACCAGTGTTTCAGTCGGGCCGGCAATCAAGTCGATGCCGATTTTGCCGAACAGTTGGCGTTTGGCTTCCGCGACAAACGCGTTACCTGGGCCGACAATCATATCGACCGGCTTGAATTCACGGGTACCCAACGCAAGGGCAGCAATCGCTTGCACCCCGCCGACACAATAGATTTCATCGGCACCGGCCAAATACATGGCCGTCACGATGGCAGGATGGGGCTTGCCATCAAACGGCGGAGCCGCTGCAACGACACGTTTCACACCCGCCACTTTGGCAGTTAGCACGCTCATATGTGCCGATGCCAGCAGCGGATATTTCCCGCCGGGGATGTAGCAGCCCACCGAGTTCACTGGAATGTTGCGATGCCCCAGAATCACGCCTGGGAGTGTTTCGACTTCGACATCGTGCATGGATGCTTTTTGCACTTCAGCAAAACGGCGTACTTGCGCCTGAGCAAATTTGATGTCACCTATTTCCTGCTCCGAAAGACTGGCGACGCACGCAGCGATTTCGTCATCGGTCAGACGGAAGGTCACTGGCTCCCACTTATCAAACCTCTTCGAATACTCCCGAACGGCGGCATCACCGTTCTTGGTTACATTGGCGATGATCTGTTCAACCGTATCGCGGACTTGAGATGCAATCTCAGCTTGAGCTTCGACGGGCTTACTTTTTTTCAGGTAACGAATCATCAATTTGCTCCAGATGGTTCTTGATGCAGGCGACATGCATTCAGCATTGGTCGCCATCTTTTCGTACCCCCCTGCTCTCGGCAATTTCGCAGCCCCCTTATTGATGACGCGATCTGACGCAGCACAGACGCAATGCTGAAGCACTGGCGCGGACGAACTTTGTTATTCGTATAACCTCATTACAAAGTCATTGACTTAGAGAATCGTAGTGATAGCTTAAATAAACGGTTATACGTATAACCTAATCATCACACCCAACTTAAAGAGGTGATCAACCGTGAGTCGAGTCTTGTATCTATACGGTGGCTGGCCCGGCCATTTTCCATATGAAATTGCCGCATGGGCTCGGACCGTTTTCCAGGAGCTGGATTTCGATGTCGAAGAGTCGACCGACATCTTCACACTGGACAGGGACTTGACCGGTTACGACCTGATCGTGATCGGCTGGAACAACGCGGTCACCACTGAAACACTGACAGCCTCTCAAGAAAACCGCCTGCTCGAAGCGATCGAAAGCGGCACCGGGCTGGTGGGTTGGCACGGTGCGGGCGCAGCTTTCCGTGCAAGCCTCAAGTATCACTGGGTGCTGGGCGGATCGTTTCTTGAGCATCCGATGGGCGAAGGTTTTCCCCATCCGTACCAAGTCAACGTCATCGATCACACGCATGAGGTCACTCAAGGCGTCGAGGATTTCGAGGTTCGGTCCGAGCAGTACTACATGCAGGTTGACCCGAACATTCATGTGCTGGCCGAAACCACGTTCGATGGCAACCCGTTTCCTTGGATCAAGGGTCACCGCAGCCCGGTCGCGTGGGTTCGTCAATGGGGCCTCGGGCGGGTGTTCTATCACTCGATCGGGCACGACACCAGCAACCTCGCCGACCCGAATATCCGCCGCCTGACCAAGCAGGGCCTGAACTGGGCGACGCGCGGGCGTGCAACGGATATCGGCAAATCCGACGTATCCACTCCACTTTCATCAACCCAAGGAGTCCTGTCATGAGCAAATTGACCGGCAGCCAGATCGTGGCTCAAACCCTGAAAAACTATGGCGTCGAATATGTCGCCGGCATCCCCGGCCACGGTATCTGGACACTCACCGACGCCTTCCTCGAAGAAGACTCGAAGCTTAAGTTCATCCAGGTCTTCCACGAACAAAGTGCCGTTCACCTGGCAGATGGTTACTACCGGGTTTCCGGTAAGCCCATGGCGGCTGTCACCTCCATCGGTGCAGGCGCCGCCAACACCGTGATCGGCATGGCAACCGCTTTCACCGACTCCACCAGCCTGATGCTGATCACCGGCGGGCCGCCCACACACATGCGCGGCCACGGTTTGTTGCAAGAGCTGGAGCGCTACACCGACAACGACTTCCCGAAAATCGCCGAAGCTGTCACCAAGCGTCACTGGGTCGCTACTCGCGTTGAAGAGTTGCCGTTCATGATGCATCGGGCCTGGAGCGCGATGGTCACTGGCCGCCCAGGCCCGGTCCATCTTGAAATTCCGATGGACGTTCAGGCTGAGGCGGCCGAAGTCACACTTCACGCTTTGGAAGAACGCACCCCTATCGGAAAGTGTTTCCCGGATCCGAAGGCCACTGCTCGAGCGGTTGAAGAACTGAAGCTTTGCAAGCGCCCGGTGCTAGTTATCGGTGGCGGGGTTATCACTGGCGAGGCAAGCGCCGAAGTGCTCGCGCTGGCCGAGTCCTGGAAAATTCCGGTGGTTACCACCTGGAACGGCAAAAGTGGTTTCCCGGAAGATCATCCGCTGTTCGCTGGCAGCGTCGGCCAGACCGGCACGATGTGCGGTAACAAAGTGGCCTCCACTGCTGACGTCATTATTGCTGTGGGGTGTCGCTTCACGGACTGGTCGTCGTCCAGTTATGCCAAGGGCGTGACCTTTGCGATTCCGCCATCGAAGCTTATCCACATCGACATCGATCCGCACGAGATCGGCAAGAACTACCCAGTTACCGTGGGTATTTGTGCAGATGCCAAGCACGCGCTGGCCCATATCGTGGAAGGTTTGAAAGATCAGACTGTGGATCGCGAAGAGTACTTAAGCGACCTGCGAGGCTATCAGGCCGAATGGGAGTCCAAGCTGGCTGGCCGTCGTGACTCTGATCGCTTTCCTTTCACCTCTCAACGTCCGTTGGGCGCGCTGCGCAAGATATTCCCGCGCGACACCATCGTAGTCGTCGGGTCCGGCAATACTCAGGGTGCGGTTAAACAAACCTTCCCTGTTTATACCCCGCGTACACACCTGACTTCTGGCGGATTTTCGTCCATGGGCTGGGCAGTTCCGGCCGCTATCGGGGCCAAGTTGGCCGCGCCAAACCAGCCGGTGGTGTGCATCCTGGGCGATGGCGATTTCCTGATGACCTCTCAAGAAATTGCTATCTGTGTGACCAACAACATTCCTGTGGTGTTCATGATCCAGAACAACGCCGGGTACATGTCGATTCGCGGTGGCCAGCGCAAACAAACCAGCCGCCATATCGGCACCGAGTTCAATCATCCGGACGGCACTCCATATAGCCCAGACTTCAAAGCGGTCGGCGAAGCCTTCGGCCTGAAATCCTATCGTGTGGAGCGCCCGGAAGACCTCGAGCCGATCCTGCAAGAAGCCTTGGATCTGAACGTCCCTGTGTTGATCGAAATCCCGACTGATCGCGACGCCGCTGGCCCTTGGGTACCGGGCTGGTGGGACTTCCCGATCCCTGAGTACATCACTGACGAACGCCAGGACGAGTACTGGGAATTGCGGAAATCCGAACAACACCTATAAGAACTGGAGCGGCTCAAATGAGTGATGCATTGATTTCGCATCATGCAGAGCTGAATCCACAACTGGGGGCGCCGCGCGAGCAGCGCGCCCTCGACGTGGTGACACCTGATGCAGATGGCAATATCAACTGTGATGTAGTGATTGTCGGCTCGGGCATGGGCGGCTCCACCTTTGCCCATGCTTTACGCGATAGCGGCCTGGACATTGTGATCGTCGAACGGGGTGATTTCCTGCCGCGTGAAATACAGAACTGGAGCACCGAATCGGTGTTCGCAGAAGGCCGTTATCGAAATGCCGAGCAGTGGCTGGATGAATCCAACCAACCTTTTTCTCCGGGCGTATTTTATTACGTAGGCGGCAACACCAAGTTTTACGGAGCAATGCTCCCACGGTTTCGTGAAGAGGACTTTGCCGAGATTCAGCACGTCGAGGGCATATCCCCCGCCTGGCCGATCAGCTACGCGGAATTGGAACCTTGGTACGCCGAGGCCGAAAAACTCTACCGGGTTCATGGCCAGGCGGGCATCGATCCCTGCGAGCCCTGGCGCTCGGGCCCTTTTCCGCAACCTGCGCTCAACCATGACCCGGCGTTGGCGCCGCTGGAGGCAAGCATGCGCCGTTCCGGGCTCAAACCCTTTGTCATGCCCGCAGCGGTGGACTATGGCGACGGCGGTGACTGCGTGTTGTGTTCAACCTGTGATGGATACCCCTGTCTTGTGGACGCCAAAGCCGACGCAGAGGTGTCTGCCCTGAGGCCAGCGCTGCGCAGCGCAACCGTCAGGCTTATGACCCGCACAACGATCAAACAATTGAAAACCGCCGAGGACGGCCGGACCGTCACCGAGGCTCATGGCCTCTTGAATGGCCGAGACGTAACGCTGCGCGCCAAACGCTTCATACTGGCGTGCGGAGCAGTGAACAGCGCAGCCCTGTTGTTCAAGTCAGCGAACGAACAGCACCCCGACGGCCTAGGTAATAGCTCAGGGCAACTGGGTCGAAACTACATGGTGCACAACAGCACATTCATGCTCGCCGTCGACCCACGCCGCAAGAACAAAGTGATTTTCCAGAAAACCCTGGCCATCAACGATTGGTACAGCGCCAGCGCCCTCAATTCGTTCCCTTTGGGCAACGTGCAGATGCTTGGAAAAATTCGCGAACCGATGATCACCTCGATGCGCCCCTGGCTTCCAAAGTTCGTATCGCGATACCTCACCGACCACAGCGTCGACCTGTACCTGACATCAGAGGATTTGCCAACGCAGGAAAACCGAGTCACTTATGACAAGCTGCGCGGGGCGATCAAAGTGCACTGGAAACCAAACAACCTGAAGGCCCATGAAGGCCTAGTGAGCAAGACCAGTAAAGTCATGCGAGAGGCTGGCTACCCACTGATCCTGAAAGCGCGCATGGGGATTGCCACAAACTCGCACCAGTGTGGCACTGCCGTCATGGGCAAGGAGCCGACGTCAAGCGTGCTGGATCTGAATTGCAAGATGCATGACCTGGATAACGTCTGGGTGGTCGACAGTTCTTTCTTCCCGTCTTCGGCCGCTGTTAATCCGGCGCTCACCATCGCGGCCAATGCCTTGCGGGTCGCGGCGAATTTCAAGCGTGGCGAGTTGAACGGCAAAAAGAAAATCTGAAGTACGGCTGCGGTGTAGTTTTTCACACCGCAGCCTTTACGCCTTGCGCGGTCTTAAATGTCCGTTGCCTGAAACTTTGCCGTCGACGTTCGCACAATTAGTTTGGTGGCGAAAATCTTCTGCTCGGGCTCCAACTCTGTGCCGGCCGGTGCATTCAGCTGATCGGTCAGAAGCCTTGCGGCGTATACGCCCTTTTCCACCATGGGCTGGGCAATGGTGGTCAAACCGAGCTGCACTGCCTCAGGGATATCGTCAAAACCAATCACCGAAAGGGCTTGCGGGACCTTCCGGTTGAGAGCGTGAGCCGTCTTCATGCAAGCAATCGCCATCACATCCGAACAGGCAACCACTGCCGTTACATCGCTGGAAGTCAACAGCGTGAACGCGGCTGTCTGCCCGGAAGTCGAATCAAGCCCACCGGCTTCGATAATGCTCAGATCCTCGAATGCCAGGCCGGCCGCGCTTGCAGTCTCCACGTATCCGGTGAGCCGCTCTCTGACAATTCGCTCGCTAGCGCTTTTGAAACGTTGCCGATCAATTGGACCGCGATAACCGTCGGGGTTGAGTCGGTCAATGATAATGCCTATTTTGCGGTGACCCAGATCCAGCATGTGTTGCATCTGCGCGCGGGCGGCGCCTCGATCATCAATTCCGACAAAAAAAGAACCGTCCACTAGAGGTGAATCGATCACCACAAACGGGATGTTTTGTTTCACGACCGCCAACACGGCCGGGTGATCATCGGGAAGGGTCGAGATAATCAGACCGTCAACCAACCCGCGCAGCGCCAGACTGCCGTGACTCGCGGCCTGGGCACGACCAACAAGCCGGTTGTTATTGAGTGGAAACAACGTCAGCGCGACATTTTCCAGCTCGCCCACTTCACTGATCCCTCGCAACAAGGCAATGGTGCAAGGGTCGGCAAACGCCAGGGACAATTTGTCCATCATCATCAACCCGATCGCCCCGATCTTGCCCGAGCGCAGGCTTCGCCCAAGGACGTTAGGTCCCGGGTAGCCCAAGTTAGCGGCAACCTCGAGGATGTGCTCGCGCTGAGCTTGCGATAGTTTGGATGGGCGATTGTAAGCGTAAGACACCGCAGGCTGAGACACCCCCGCCGCCAGTGCTACATCTTTCATTGAAACGGATGCCATCGCTTGCTTCCCAACCTTGTTGAAACCTCATCCGAGGCCAGTGAAAAAAAGTCCATGCACTCAGTGTAACCGTTGACGGGAAACCTTCGGAACCAGTCGAGTGGCACTGAGCATTATCGCAATCATCAACGAGGCAACGGCGAGTAGCGCCGTAGACAGACTGGTCGCTTGGGCGACAAGCCCGATGACTGCCGGGCCCATCAGGATGCCGAGGTAACCCAGACTGGTCGCAGCGGCAATGGCCAATTCACCTGGCATGGTCCTCTGGGCACCCGCCAGCGATAAATAAACCGGCGCAATGTTCGCCAATCCCGCGCCGATGACCGCAAAACCTACCAGGTTCAACAGCCAGTCAGTCGCCAGCACCACCGTCATGAATCCCGTTATCACAACAAGACCGCCACCAATCAATACCACGCGCGCGCCCAGCTTCAGCAGAATCCGGTCACCACTCAAGCGCCCCAAGGCCATCATCACTGCGAACGCTGCGTAGCCCAGGCCGGCAATCGAATGCTGAACGCCTCGTACCTCAGCGAGGAATGCCGCGCTCCAGTCGAGAATGGCGCCCTCAGCAAGAAAGGCAAACAGGCACAGCAAGCCCAACAGCAGAACTTTGCGGGTGGGTCTGACAAATATCGGGCTGCCTTCGTCACCGCTGCGCCCCAACATCTGCCGTCCGTATGTCAGTACAAATGCGACCAGTAGCGCCATTACTGCACTGCTTGCCAACAACGGCGTGGCCCCAAGCCATAACAATCCGGTGATACCTGCAGCACTGACAATCGCTCCCAGGCTGAACAAGCCATGGAACCCCGACATCAGTGAGCGCCCGGTTGCACGCTCCACCATCACCCCCTGAACGTTCATCGTCACATCGATCGACCCACACCCTGCGCCAAACACTGTCAGAGCGAACATCAATCCTGAGAAAGAATGGGTCGTCGCCAACATGGGCAAAGTCAGCAATACCAGAGCGATGCCGACGTGCATGGTAAAGCGACAACCTTTCCTGGCGTTCAGAATGCCTGCGAGCGGCATCATCACCAGTGAACCCAGGCCAAGGCAGAGCAACAGTAGACCGAGCGCACCATCGTCGACACCTGCCCGGCTACGCGCATAAGGAACCAAGGGAGCCCATGCGCCCATGCACAGGCCTGACATCAGGAACGTCGCCCGATAGGCCGGCATATGAGGTGTAGAGCACGGCAGTACCAGTTCTTGAGACGACACGGAAACCTCTGTGGCCGATCCATGGAAGTTATACGTATAACCTAAATTAACCCGTTAGGCCACTGGGGTCAAAAAAGATAGAATGGTACAACCATAAAAATATTGACATAAGCCAGACTTAAAATGTTAAGTTTATGAAGTTATACGTATAACTCAAATCAGCATTATCTTCAATTGCATGAACACCCAACAAAAATAAAAGGGACAATGCAGCGCGATGAACAACCTTCAAACAACTCAGATCCCCACCCGTATTCGCAAGGCACGTGTCGCGACCTTCTTGGGCTTCATGATGATTGGCGCAATGATGTACATCTGGTCGACGGGTGTGAGTGTATTCAGAGCGCAGCTGAGTCTTACCGGCGAATTGGGAGATGCGAATTTCGGGTTGATCGCGCTCGGCGTCGGTCTTGGTTCCGCAACAGGTGCACTGTGTGTGGGCCGCTTGCTGGATACCTTTGGTGCGAAGCCGGTCATCACGGTATGCGCACTGGCCTATCCCCTGTCCATCATTCCGCTGGGCTTCGTCAGTGGTTTTTGGTTCGCGTTGTGTTTCGGTGTCGTGCTGGGATTGCTGAGAGGGGCGCTGGATACCGCTTTGAATGCGCATGGTGTTCAAGTCGAACGTTTCTACCAGCGCTCGATCATGTCCGGCTTCCACGCGTTTTATTCACTGGGAGGCTTTTTGTTAGGGATGGTGTGCAGTTGGCTCACAAGCCTCTACACCGACAGCGTTCAACTGCCCTACACCGTACTTGGCGTGGCGCTGTTTATCGTGGGCTGTTTTTTCAGCCGATGGCTGCTGGGCAAGCATGATGTTCCCGAGTCGTCATCCAACGACTGGCAAGCGCACGCGCAGTTACCTGATGAGGCCATGGGTCCATCGGCAAAAACATTGCTGGTCATGATTGCTCTCGGAGTCCTGCTGTTAGGCAGCATGATGGGGGAAAATGCGATTGCAGATTGGGGTCAGGAATACATCCGCCGCGAATTTGCAACAACAACCTCGACAGCAGGCATGGCCGTGTCCATCTTTGTCGGCGCAGCCTTCATCGGGCGTCTTTTCGGTGACCGGTTGGCGGCGGCGTTTGGTAATTCGCAAGTAGTCTTCGGATGCGGAACGCTGTGCGTCCTCGGCATGACGATTACCATCGTCGGTGGCACCGTAGTGACCGGCATCATCGGCTTTGCTTTGTTCGGCCTCGGCCTTTCCTGCATCGCCCCCTTGATGATCTCCGCCGCCGGGCGCAGAGATCCGAAACGTGCGGGTCGCAATATCGGCATCGTCAACTCTATCGGTTTCTCCGGGATGCTCGTGGGGCCTGCCGCGATCACCGTGATCGTCAGCAATTTCGGCCTGAGCACACTGATGTATTTCCCACTGGTTATGCTCGGCCTGCTGGCAACATTTGGCCCACTTCTGATGCGAACGCCTAGAACCATTGTCATCGCCGAACTGCCCTCTATTGCCAGGACTGGTTCTGGCTCATCCTTGTCGTAGATTGCGAACATCCGAAACTGGCCATCATCGTGCAGCCAATAATAAATGACTCGCAAGCCGTCGCCAGCCGTGGCAGTGAAAGTGCCGGTTTGGAAGAGGACTGTTCTCATTGGGGAAACGTGTACGCACATCGCTTATGTTTACGCAGCTTCTGGTTAACATAACAGGCATCGTTTGCTGCTGAAGCGCGTAAAAAGCCCAGCGTGAATGCATGAAGCCTCCACGCAAAAGTCACGCAATCCCTTCCACCCCCGGCGTCCTGCCGATCAAACACAATCTCATATCGACAAGCGCTCGTAGCCGACACCAGACCCGCCCATGCTCAGAAATTGAGATCGTCCTCAAACCTCCTCACACCAAATGAGAAACATTCTGTAACCCTGTCGGACTTGTTCGTGGCGGATGACCATGCAATCAATAGGATTTCCATGGAGTATCACTATGCCCACAGCACAAATCATCCTCATGGCTATTTTCGGAGTAGTCATAATTGCCTGGGGTGTCCGCCTGGATATGAAGAACCATAAGAAAGAACAAGCTGAACGATCCGCGTCTGACGAAGGTTGACAGATCGGCGAATCAGCAATAACGGAGATTTTCTTCGCGAATTCCAGATAACGGAATTCGCTCCGAGCAGGCTGCCTCGGCCTCCACCAGCAGCACCAAGCCAATTAGCAATCCCTTCATAATCCCAGCTCATGATCGATGATTGACATGGCAGCCGTAGCTGGATCGTCCGTTAGCAAAGGGGTGGGTCGAGTAGTCGCTGAACAAATCGAGCTTCCCGCCGATCCCGATCCCGATCCAGGTGACGGTGACGTTATAGCCATCATCCAGTACCCGAGAGCATCCAAACGAATGATCAGATCCGCTCCCGGCTATGGATGTAAGCGCTATCGCGAAGCCGATGTAGACTTACAGCCGCTCTGCCCTACTATCGCTTTGTACGTTCCACTGCTGGAGATCCACATGCAGCTCAGCCGCGCCAATCTGGCCGACTTCGTTTACTTCCTCGCTATCGCTCGTAATCAGAGTTTCAGTCGCGCTGGGCTTGAGTTGGATATCAGCGCGTCGGCACTGAGCCATGCCATCAAAGGCCTGGAAGCTAGGCTGGGCGTACGTCTGCTGAACCGCACCACGCGCAGCGTCACCTTGACCGCCGCTGGCGAGGAACTGCATGCGTTGATCAGTAAACCGATTGAAGAAATCGATCAGGCTATGCACGTGCTGAACCGCTTCCGCGATGAACCGACTGGCCGTGTTCGCCTGAATGTCCTCAGTGATGCTGCAGACCTGTTACTTGGCCCTGTCCTGCCAATATTCAATGACCGCTATCCAGAAATGGAAATCGATCTTACCGTCACTAACCGTATGATCGATGTCATCGGTGGAGGGCATGATGCCGGCATCCGTTACGGAGGCACCGTGCCTGAGGACATGATCGCTCAGCGCCTTTCGCCGGATATCCGGTGGGTGGTTGCTGGTACCGCCGACTACCTGCAGCGTTTTGGTGTACCGCAGCACCCTGAGGATTTAATGAGCCACAGGTGTCTGCGTATTCGTCTAGGCAACGATCGCATGTATGAGTGGGAGTTTGAGAAAGGTGATGAGCAACTGGCAATTGCGGTTCCTGGAGTCATCACGATTGACGAGACACGTATTGGAGTATCGCTGCTGCGCCATGGTGCAGGCTTGATGTACGCCCCTGAACCCGTCCTGAAACCGCTGATCGAGAGTGGTCAAGTGATTCGTATCTTGGACGATTGGGCGAGTGTGGCACCGGGTTTTCACATGTACTACTCAAGCCATCGACAGCTGCCAATGGGTCTGCGGTTGCTCATCGATCTGATCCGAGAGCTGCAGCCGATGGGTGAGTAGCCTGTAGGCGGCCGTACTGATTCGCCCGGTACGGCTCCCCTATTTCAAGTGCGTTTGCTCGATGCGAAATCGATAACGAAGCGGTAACGCACATCCTTGTCGATTACGCGTTCGTAGGCTTGATCAATCTGCTCAGGTGCGATGAGCTCAATGTCCGCAGTGATATTGCGTGCGGCACAGTAGTCGATCACCTCCTGAGTTTCGGCGATCCCGCCAATCATCGATCCGGCGAATGTCTTGCGTCCGAACCCCATGAGCATGCCATTCAAGCCCTGCAAATCGTCAAGTGCACCGACGTTGACGAAGGTCGCATCGAGTTTTAACAGGTTCATGAACGGCTGCATCGGATAGGCTTGCGGCACCGTGGAAATGATCATGTCGAAATGATTGGCAAGACGCTCCATCGCCGCCTGATCGCTCCACAGCACTGCTTCATGGGCTCCCATCCGCTTTGCATCGGCTAGCTTACTGGGCGAAGTGGTAAACACGGTCACTTCCGCTCGACGGGCCACACCGAGCTTGAGCGCAACGTGGCCCAATCCACCCAAGCCGATAATCCCTACCCGCTGGCCGGGCTTCAGGTTCCAGTGCTGCATCGGCGAAAAAGTCGTAACCCCTGCACATAGCAGCGGTGTCATAGCGGCCAGATCCGCCCCTGGCGGCATACGAATCGCAAAGCGCTCGGTCACCACGATGCGCTCGGAATAACCGCCATAGGTCATACCGCCCGACACTTTATCGGGCGCACAGTAGGTAAAGGTTGTGCCCCGTAGACAGTTCTGTTCCCGGTCGGCCAGGCAGTTTTCGCAAGTGCCGCAGGAGTCCACCATGCACCCGACGCCGGCGTAATCTCCGACATTGAATTTGGTGACCTGACTGCCGACCGCTGCCACCTTGCCGACGATTTCGTGCCCAAGCACGCAAGGATAAGGTGTTTCAGACCATTCACTGCGAGCGATGTGAATGTCCGAGTGGCACACACCCGCGTACTCGATGTCGATCAATACATCCTTGGGGCCTACAGCCCTACGTTGAATCTGCATCGGTGCGAAGCCGGCTTTCGGCCCTTTCGTACCGTATGCTCGAACAGTAAAAGGGCCTTTGAGAGGTGTCGCTTGCGCAGCCTCGGCCGTTGCGCTGCCGACACTCGCGAACAGCGGCACAGCAGCCAAGCTGGCACCTGCAATGATCACCTTTCGGCGTCCTATGGTGTTTTGCTCTTCGCCTGTTTCAACGTGGTTATTCATCAGCTGCTTTCCTCTTAAGATTTCTGTCGGCCGGCAAATACTTCGTTAACCACCGGAACCGCTGTAAAGACGTTGGGCCAGCCTGCATAGAACGCCAACTGAGTCAGCATTTCCGAGGCTTCACCTTGGGTGAGTCCGTTATCCATTGCGCGATTCAGATGAGCGCCGAGTTGGGCTACTTGGCCGGTGGCGATCAACGCGCTCACTGTGATCAAGCTGCGGTCGCGGGGTTTAAGGCCTGGGCGCAGCCACAGGTCATGGAATAACGCAGCGCTGGTGTAATGCACCACACCAGGCGATACCGGGCCGACTGTCTTGTCGACGAAAACCGTGCGTACCTTTTCGGAGGCTTGATCGATGGGAAGCAGTGCTGGCGAAACCGGTGGAAGTTGATCTGCTGTGACACCTCGCTTGGCGAACACGTCCTTGGCGATGAGGATGGTCGCGGTCGCGTTGCCCCACCCCGTATAAAAGGCAAGGTGGTTGATAACCTCGGATATCTCTGCCGGCGTCACACCGTTGTCCAACGCCAGGTTGAAGTGGTAAGCCATTTCTACGGTTTGTTGTTTGGAGATCAGTACTGCGAGAGTCACAAGGCTGCGGTCACGCGGCGACAAACCAGGGCGCTTCCAGACTTCGCCAAGAAGAGTGAATTCAGTGCCGTGTGCCAGGGCTGGAGAAACTGCTCGCATGTCCTCCAGGCTTGGGACTGCCGGCAGGCGTGAGCCGGTGGTACTTTTGTCGGGGGTGGCACAGGCTGCCAGCAACAAGGTCAGACAGGCCAGACCGCCTTTCAGGACCCTCACCGTGATGCCTCGTACTGCGCCTCACTCACCGGCTCCATCCACTCCACATTTTTTCCATCCACGACTTCTTGGATGGCGATGTGCGTCATGCCTGTGGTGGCTGTAGCACCGTGCCAATGTTTAACGCCTGGTGGTGTCCAGATCACGTCGCCCGGCTTGATGACCACCTTTTCTCCGCCGGCTTGTTGAACCCAGCCAGTGCCTGCCGTGACCACCAACATCTGGCCCTTGGGATGGGTATGCCACACCGAGCGAGCCCCGGGCTGAAAAGTCACTGCGCCTGCCGAAACAGCAGAAGGAGCACGCGCCGCAAAAAGTGGATCGATTCGGGCGTTACCTACGAAGTTGCCGGGCGCCCCCATGATGGAGGCCTGCTCGCCGTTCCTGACGATATCCATCGCTTTATCCTTGGGTATATCAGTGGCCTGTGCGCAAAAGGATATGAGCCCTGAAGCGATCAGTGCTGATACGGCAATGAGTGTTTTCATAGGTAATCTCCTGCTCGATAGGCGGTGGAGCTGCCAACCTAGCCCATGCGCATGAGAGCGACTACCCGACAAAATCCGTATGTAACGATGAGCCACGCTCATCAATCAGGATGAGAATTCCCCCTCCCTTCCGCTCATGCTCTACGACGCTCGCTCTAGAGATTGCTGAGCAATACTCATCAGAGCATCCCGTTTCCGCCGGGTATTCAGTGAAAGCCGTGATGATTAACTTGATCCCATCTAATCATCCCTGGGCATCCCCAGCTCAAGCTCCACCCGCCAAAGCGAGGCCTGAACATGAATCCACGAATACTTTCAAGTTCAGGCCCGGCGTCTCTCAATGGCCTTGCTTCTAACGCAACATGGGCCGCGTCGGAACACCAGGAAAAAGCGAATCACGGTACGCACATGAACTGGGAAAAAACTGAACTGGACAAAATCATCAGTGGTGCTTTGAACGACCACATCGACAATGCCTATCGCGCCAAGTACGGCACCAGCAGCTATCTTGGGCCGATGATCAGTGAGCACTCTCGTGCTGCGACCGTCCTTGTTCTGCCCAAGGATGGCGCTCAGTGAGCAAGCTGGACTTGGCCGTTTCCCCGTCCGTGCCCCAGACCGACACATCGGCAGACACTAATAATCATGGCTTGCTTGTTCTGCTGATCCTTAGTGCCTTGCTGGCATTCGCATCTATTTCTACGGATCTCTATTTGCCAGCGATGCCTGTCATGGCAGCGTCCCTGCACGCGGACAGCGGCACGATGGAACTGACCATCAGCGGATATCTGTCTGGCTTCAGCGTCGGCCAATTATTCTGGGGGCCGTTCAGCGACCGCTTCGGTCGACGCCTCCCGGTAGCGCTGGGCCTGTTGCTGTTCATCATTGGTTCGGCCGGCTGCGCGCTTGCCACCGACGGCACGGCGTTGATCGCTTGGCGTGTGGTACAGGCGCTTGGCGCTTGCGCCAATGTCGTACTCGCGCGAGCCATGGTGCGTGATCTATATCAAGGACGACAGGCTGCACAAAAGATGTCGACGCTGATGACCATCATGGCCATCGCGCCTCTGGCAGGGCCTACCGTCGGAGGCCAGATTCTTCATTTACTGTCGTGGCAAGCAATCTTCTGGACATTGGTGCTAGTGGGCCTGGCGACCTTGGCCAGTCTGTTGCTGTTACCCGAAACACTGCCGCATGGACATAGACGCCCCACTTCGCCACGAGCGATTTTGATGCGGTATGGCGCCCTGTTTCGTAATCGCAAATTCCTGGCCTACATCGCCACGGGCGGATTCTTCTATGCCGGAACCTTTGCCTATATCGCAGGCTCGCCCTTTGCCTATATCGACTATCACCACGTAAGCCCCCAATGGTACGGCGCGCTGTTCGGTGCCGGCATTGTCGGGCTCATGGTGACCAACCAGGCCAACGCCAAACTGCTCAATCGCTATGACAGCGACACCATGATGGCTATCGGGGGGTTGATCTCCGGCATAGCCGGCATGGTCATCGCCATCAATACATGGGCGGATTGGGGCGGACTGCCGCTGCTGATTTGCGGATGTTTTCTGTTTGTTTCCGCCACGGGTCTGGTGTTAGCCAACTCGATCGCAGGCGCCCTGAATTGCCTTCCGGAGTTCGCCGGATCCGCTTCGGCGCTCGCCGGCGCGTTGCAGTATGGCTCGGGAATTTTCGGATCAGCTCTCGTGGCGATTTTCGCGGACGGCACACCATGGCCTATGGGGCTGGTGGTGGCAATCTGCGGTATCGGATGCGCACTCAGTGCAGCCTGCGTCTTGCGGACAACCCCCACATTTAACCAACTTCAAAACTGAGGAATATATCCATGAGCTTTTCATTTGAGAACAAAGTCGCGCTGGTCACCGGCGCCGCATCCGGTATTGGATTGGCGACGGCCAAAGCCTTCGCGCAAGCCGGTGCATCGGTTGCCTTAGCCGACGTAAATAGAGAGGCCGCGCTAGCCGCAGCCCAGACATTAGTTGCTGCCGGCCACCAGGCAATTGGCATCGGTTGCGATGTTGCCGAGATGGATCAGGTGGAAGCAATGGTGAAAGAAACCGTCGCCACATTCGGTCGCCTAGACGCCGCATTCAACAATGCAGGCATTCAGAATCTGTTGGCAGAAATAGCCGACGCGACGGTCGAGGATTACGACAGGGTCATGTCGATCAACCTTCGTGGCGTCTGGAGCTGCATGAAGTTTGAGTTGCAGCACATGCGTAACCAGGGCAGCGGAACGATCGTTAACTGTTCATCGCTGGGGGGCTTGGTCGGCGGTGCCGAGCGCGCCAACTACCACGCGGCAAAACATGGTGTGATCGGACTGACCAAAAGTGCGGCGCTTGAATACGCAGCTCGCAACATCCGCATCAATGCTGTTTGTCCTGGGTTGATCTGGACGCCTATGGCCGATCAGATGGTCGCAGCAGGTCAAGGCGAAGCGCTTGCAGGCATGGTCAAGGCCATACCTATGGGACGTCATGGCAAGCCTGAAGAGATCGCGGACGCTGTCCTTTGGCTCAGCAGCTCCACCTCTAGTTATGTGACGGGCCAATCCATTTCAGTGGATGGTGGATTCGTCATGCGTTGAGTAAGCGCTGGTACTAGATGCGTTTGAGCAATAGCCCCCCCGCTCCTTACCTTACATATACGCCGCCACCGATTCTGCCGGAGTCGCTAGACGCGGCACCGAGAAAGTCAGCCAAAGGAATAGCCATCTCATGCCGCAATCGAACGCCTCAAAGGCAGGCAACGCATTCATGATCGCATTGGGCGCCATCATTCTGTTGACGGGGCTGTTCATGCTCGCGGGCGGCAGTTACCTGATCACGCTCGCAGGCTCCTGGTATTTCGCGCTTACAGGCCTCGGCCTAACCTTGGCAGGCATCCTGATCGTTCGGCGCCGTTTGCTTGGCGCTCTGATTTACCTCGCGGTATTTGTCGCCTCCGTGGGCTGGTCGTTATGGGATGTGGGGCTGGCTTTCTGGCCGTTGTTTTCACGCCTGTTCGCATTGGCCGTCCTCGCAACGCTGGTGCTGTTGGCGATGCCGAGTTTGCGCAGTACCGGGCGTACTGTATCACCCAGATTCGCCTACTTTGGAACTGCGGTCTTTGCTGTCGGTCTTGCCGCGACGTTCTATACGGCTTTGCAGCCGCAGCCGATTCAGACTGCAGAGGGTGCACCGGCTCCTGTACCTGGCAAGGCTGTAGGTACGGTAGAACCCGCTGCTGACTGGCGTTACTTCGGCCACACCCCATCCGGTACGCGGCATGCGGTGCTGGACAAGATCACGCCTGAGAATGTGGCCGGTCTTAAGGTCGCCTGGACTTACAGGACGGGAGAAGTCCCTAAGGGAAGCCAAGGACACGTGGTAACGCCGCTGCATGTCAACGGTATGCTTTACGGCTGTACGCAGTCGAGTCAGCTGTTTGCATTAGACGCAGACACTGGTAAAGAGATTTGGCACCACGATCCGAAAGTACAGGCGAACAACGTGTATCCGCGCTGCAGGGGTGTGGGTTATTACGATGCGGCAGAGGTTTCAGCAACCAATACAAGCACGCCTCCAGCGGTATGCACACGCCGAATTATCGCCACCACTGTCGACGCACGTCTCGTCGCAGTAGATGCGCAAACCGGAGAGGCCTGCACGGATTTCGGCGATGGTGGCAGCGTTAGCCTGCGCGTCGGGATGGGAGGCACTGACCAAGATCTCTACTTCCCAACCGCAGCGCCCACCATAGTGCGCGACCTGGTAGTTGTTGGCGGTCTCGTCTGGGATAACCAGAAAACAGGCGAGCCATCCGGCGTCGTTCGCGCTTTCAATGTTCGTTCCGGCGCGCTTGCCTGGGCTTGGGATTTAGGTAACCCGGCAATCACGCGCGAGCCGCCAGAGGGGCAAACCTACACCGCCGGCACCCCGAACGTCTGGTCGACCCCTGCTTTTGATGACGCCCTTGGCCTGATTTATTTGCCCACCGGCAATGCAACCCCGGACTTTTGGGGTGGTCACCGCACCGAGGCTGATGATATCCACTCATCTTCCATTGTCGCCCTGGACATCGCGACCGGGCGTGAACGTTGGCGCTTCCAGACTGTGCACCACGATCTTTGGGACTACGACGTACCCTCGCAGCCGGCGCTATATGACGTACCAGATGGTCACGGTGGAACCCTCCCTGCGCTGATTCAAACCACCAAGCGCGGTCAGATTTTCATGCTGGATCGACGCAACGGCACTCCGATTGCGCAGGTGCAAGAGCAACCAGTCCCCCAGGGTGGAGTCGTTGATGATCGAACAGCCCCTACTCAACCTTACTCGGTGGGTATGCCCGCAATTGGGACAGAACCACTCAGCGAAAAACGCATGTGGGGTCTTACGCCGCTGGATCAACTGATCTGTCGAATTGATTTTCGCAAGGCACGTTATGAGGGCGAATTTACCCCGCCGAGCGAGCACCTGACGATTCAGTATCCGAGTTGGCTCGGAGGAATGAACTGGGGTTCGGTCTCTATCGCAGAGAACCTGGGCTACATGATCGTCAACGACACCCGTGTGGCTATCTGGAACCGGATGATCCCACGCGCGGCTTACGATGAGAAAAGCCTCACCGGTGGCGGGCATGAGGGCAATGCTCCACAGGCAGGTACGCCGTGGGGCATTGAGCAGGGACGCTTCCTGTCGCCTCTGGGTATCCCTTGTCAGGAGCCTCCCTATGGAACGATCAGCGCTATTGATCTGGCAACCCGCAAGGTCGCTTGGTCGATGCCACTGGGTACCACCGAGCAAACCGGTCCGCTCGGCATCGCCACCCACCTGCCTACGCCCATCGGCATGCCTACTCGCGGCGGCCCGGTGACGACGTCCAGTGGACTGGTGTTTATGGCCGGTACACAGGACTTCTATATCCGGGCACTTGATGTGCGCACCGGTAAAGAACTGTGGAAAGGTCGTTTGCCGGTGGGGGCTGAGGCGACGCCGATGACCTATGTATCGCCGCGAACCGGCAGGCAGTTTCTGGTCATCAGTGCTGGCGGTAACTCTGCGACCACGCAAAAAGGTGACTACGTAGTGGCGTATGCGCTGCCTGAGTAAGTCGTTCGAACCCGGCCAAGGCATGTCCTTGGCACATTATTTTTTACTGAGGAACAACCATGGAGCTCAAACGTGCAGGCTCTCAACCCTCCGTCAAAGGCCCAGAAGAGTGGTTCACCGGAACCGTTCGCATCGATCCGTCCATCGTAGAAATCCGTGCTGGCGATGTTATCTGGTGCCCGCCGGGCCACAAACATTGACACGGTGCGTCGATGACAACTTCGATGACCCACATCGCCGTGCAAGAAGCTCTCAACGGCAAGAATGTCGAATGGCTGGAAAAAGTTACTGACGAGCAATATCAGGTTGGGCCAACCGAAGCCGCCTCCCACAAACACAATCGCTGATTGAGCATTGCTGCAGTAACCACAAAGGACACGATATCCATGACCAACCCGACCTATGATTTC
>NZ_JAMFRV010000081.1 GCF_026224925.1 Pseudomonas sp.
GCTGGCCGTTACATCGTGAAATGACATGTAACCAATTTCCTCCCCCTCTCCCCTTACGCTAACTGCATATCTTTCGCATCATGACGCAGCTTTATAACTGCTAACGCGTTCTATTCTTATTCCGACGCAGGATTTCGTCATGATTCGTTTGCCCCTGGCAACAGCTAGTCTGCTGGCCATCGCTGTCTCTCTTGCTGGCTGTGGCGAAGACAAGGACAAGGTTGCTGCCGTTAAAGCATCTGCTCCGGTCGCTTCCACCATCGCCCCCGCAACAAGCGGTCAACCCGATAATGCTGCTGCCAAGGCGGTGGTCGCCAACTACACGAGCATGATTTACGCCGTGTTCAGCGACGCCGAATCCACCGCTAAAACCCTGCGCACCGCCGTCAACCAGTTCCTGGCCAAGCCTGACGACAAAACCCTCAAGGCCGCCCGTGACGCTTGGGTTGCCGCACGCGTGCCTTATATGCAGACTGAGGTCTTTCGTTTCGGCAATACCATTATTGATGACTGGGAAGGACAGGTTAACGCCTGGCCCCTGGATGAAGGTTTGATCGATTATGTCGCCGCCGATTACCAGCACGCGCTGGGTAATCCTGGCGCCACTGCCAACATCGTTGCCAACACCCAGATCCAGGTCGGCGAAGATAAGATCGACGTCAAAGAAATTAGCGCTAACACCCTCGCCAGCCTGAATGAACTGGGCGGCTCGGAAGCCAATGTTGCCACCGGTTACCACGCCATCGAATTCCTGCTGTGGGGCCAAGACTTGCATGGCACCGAAGCGGGCGCGGGCGAGCGCCCAGCCACTGACTACATCGAAGGACCGCGCGGCACTGGCGGTAATAACGACCGACGCCGCGAATACCTCAAAGCGGTCACCGACTTGCTGGTGACTGACTTGGAAGTCATGGTCAGCAACTGGAAGCCTGGTGTAGCCGACAACTACCGCGCCAAGCTCGAAGCTGAGTCGGGCGAAAGTGGTTTGCGCAAAATGCTGTTTGGCATGGGAAGCCTGTCCTTGGGCGAACTCGCGGGCGAACGGATGAAGGTCGCTCTGGAAGCCAATTCCAGCGAAGACGAGCACGACTGTTTTAGCGACAACACCCACCATTCGCACTTCTACAACGGCCTGGGCATCCGCAACGTTTACTTGGGGGAATACACCCGTGTGGACGGTATAAAAATCAGCGGCCCGAGCCTGTCTTCGCTGGTCGCCAAGGCTGACGCAGCGACTGACGCAACGCTTAAGTCCGACCTCAACGGCACACAAGCGAAACTGCAAGTAATCGTCGACCGAGCAAATAACGGTGAACACTTCGACCAGTTGATTGCGGCCGGCAATACCGAAGGCAACCAAGTGGTGCGCGACGCCATCGCTTCCCTCGTTACCCAAACGGGCGCCATCGAACAAGCAGCTAGCCGTTTAGGCATTACCGACCTGAACCCGGATAACGCTGAACATTCGTTTTAACCAGCCGAAAACTGTAATCCCCGGTAGGAGCTGCCGAAAGCTGCGATCGACCGGGCACCGGTCGCTTTCGTCATCCCGCTGAAGGTCGTGCCGGTCGTTCTCGACCCCGGCCTATCGCAGTCTTCGGCAGCCCCTACAGGTTTTGTGGTGTCGGAGACGGGACGCGATGTCCTACAGATGTCTCACCAGGATATATATGCCTTCGTTGCGCCCTCTTCTGTCCTTCGCTCTCGCGATAACCCTGAGCGCATGTGACGACGCCCCACGCTTTACCCAGGCAGAATCCGGCGAAGCTTTGTCTGGCGGAAGCACTACGGTAAAAAAGGCTGATCGAAACGCCTTCTCCCTACCCTCGGCGAATCTTTCACCGCTTCGCCGGCTGGATTTCAGCGTCGGCAACAGCTTTTTTCGCAACCCTTGGGTGATCGCACCGTCGACCACGACGGCACGCGATGGATTGGGTCCGCTGTTCAATACCAATGCCTGCCAAAACTGCCACATTAAGGATGGACGTGGTCATCCCCCTGCGCCAGACGCGGTCAATGCGGTATCGATGCTGGTGCGTTTATCGATTCCCGACGATCCTGCATTCGCGCAGTTGATCGAACGAACCGGGATACTGCCCGAGCCGGTGTATGGCGGCCAGTTGCAAGACATGGCGATCCCTGGCGTCACGCCCGAAGGCAAGGTTCGCGTCGACTACGTTGAGCGTGCGGTCACCTTCAAGGACGGCATGCAGGTCTCGTTACGTAAACCTGAACTGCGCATCACGACGCTGGGTTACGGGCCAATGCACCCGCACACGCAGTTTTCTGCTCGGGTCGCGCCACCGATGATTGGCTTGGGTTTGCTCGAAGCCATCCCTGAGGCCGCCATTCTCGCGCAAGCCGATCCCGACGACAAAGATGGCAACGGCATTTCCGGACGAGCCAATCGGGTGTGGGACGACACCCAGCAGAAAACCGTACTAGGGCGCTTTGGCTGGAAAGCCGGGCAACCGAACCTCAATCAGCAAAACGCCCATGCCTTCTCCGGCGACATGGGCCTGACCACCCGACTCAAACCCGCCGACGACTGCACCGCAGCGCAAACTGCCTGCCTCAATGCGCCCAACGGCGACAGCCCCGAGGGTGAGCCGGAGGTCAGCGACAACATCCAGCGTCTGGTGCTGTTTTACAGCCGTAACCTAGCTGTCCCAGCACGCCGAGACGTAGATAGCGCTTCGGTACTGGCAGGCAAAAACCTGTTCTATCAAGCTGGGTGTCAGCTCTGTCACAGCCCGCAATTCACTACCCGTGCAGACGCCGCAGAACCCGAATTGGCTAACCAAATCATTCGCCCCTACAGCGACTTGCTGCTGCACGACATGGGCGAAGGTCTGGCCGATCATCGCAGCGAGTTTCAGGCCTCTGGGCGGGATTGGCGTACTCCGCCGCTGTGGGGCATCGGCCTCACCGAAACCGTCAGTGGCCACACGCAATTTCTACACGACGGCCGAGCCCGCAATTTGCTCGAAGCAGTGCTTTGGCACGGCGGCGAAGCACAGGCCGCACAACAACACGTACTTGGGTTCGATGCCTCGCAGCGCGAAGCGTTGCTGGCCTTTTTGAACTCGCTTTGATGCGTACTCCTAACAACGAACACAGGAGCCGGACATGTTCCGCCCCAAACTGTTACTGACTAGCCTCGCCGCCCTCGCCACCCTGACAACGGCGGCCTGTTCGCCAAAAGATCCACAAACTGCGACTTCGGCAGCGATTGCCAAACAAGTGATCCTACCCACCTACAGTCGCTGGGTTGACGCCGACCGCCAGTTGTCGATCAGTGCGCTGGCTTTCTGCCAAGGCAACGCCAGTCTGGACACCGCCCGCGCAGACTTCCTCCACGCACAAACCGCCTGGGCTGAGTTGCAGCCGTTATTGATCGGACCACTGGCCGAAGGCAATCGTGCCTGGCAGATACAGTTCTGGCCGGATAAAAAGAACCTGGTCGGCCGTCAGGTGGAGCAGTTAGTGACCGCACAACCGCAGATTGATGCAGCGGCGCTCGCCAACGCCAGCGTCGTTGTACAGGGCCTTTCGGCCTACGAATACATTTTGTACGACGCGGTGGTCGACATGACCAATGCTGAGCAGCAAGCCCGTTACTGCCCCTTGCTGATGGCGATTGGCGAGCGACAAAAAAGCCTCGCCGAAGACATTCTCAATCGCTGGAACAGCACCGACGGCATGCTGGCGCAGCTAAGTAAGTTTCCCAATCAGCGCTACGCCGACGCCCATGAAGCCATTGCCGAATTACTGCGCGTCCAGGTCACCGCGCTGGACAGCCTGAAGAAAAAGCTCGGCACGCCATTGGGCCGCCAGTCCAAGGGCATCCCTCAGCCCTTTCAGGCTGATGCATGGCGCAGCGAATCTTCGCTGAAAAGTCTGGAAGCCAGCTTGCTCAGCGCCAAAACGGTATGGACCGGCGTAGACAATCATGGCTTGCGTGGCCTGCTGAGCGCCGAACAAAAACCAATAGCAGACCGGATCGATGCCGCTTACGCCGACAGCAGCACGCTGTTGTCGGCGTTACAGCCGCCGTTGGCTCATTTGCTCGCCAGCGAAGATGGCCGTCGGCAACTCAACGCGTTCTACGACAGCTTGAACACACTGCATCGTTTGCACGAAGGCGAGTTGGCAAAGGCACTGGGTGTTCAACTGGGCTTCAATGCCAACGACGGAGACTGATATGTTGAGACGTCAGGCCTTGGCTTTGGGGAGCTTGCTGCTGGGTGCGTGCACGCTGGGCGGCTGGACTGTCTTTCGAACAAAGCAAAACCCACCTCTGCTGCTTTCTGCCCGAGACGACAGCGACGGTAAGCACTTTGCCGTGGGTTATCGCCTGGACGGCAAGCAGGTGTTCGCTACCCAGGTTGGCCAGCGATGCCACGACATCATCAACCACCCTGATTTGCCGCTGGCATTGTTCGTTGCACGCAGGCCGGGAACGGAAAGCTACTTGCTGGACATGCGTGACGGACGTCTACTGCAAACGATAACGTCGCTGCCGAACCGGCACTTCTATGGCCATGCGGTCATTCACAAAGGCGGCGGCTGGCTGTACGCCACCGAGAACGACACCACGGACCCGGGCCGTGGCCTGCTGGGTGTCTATCGGTTCATTGATGAGCGCCTGGTGCACAGCGGTGAACTATCCACTCACGGCGTTGGCCCACACCAAGTGTCATGGATGCCTGATGGTGAAACATTGGTCGTCGCCAACGGAGGCATTCGTACGGAAGCCGAAAGCCGCGTCGAAATGAACCTGAACGCCATGCAACCTAGCCTGGTGCTGATGCGCCGCGACGGCACATTGTTAAGCAAAGAGACGCTCAGCCAGCCGATGAACAGCATTCGCCACTTGGCCATCGCCAGCGACGGCACGGTGGTGTCCGGGCAGCAATTCATGGGCGACGCGCAGGCGTCTGCCGAGCTTCTGGCAATCAAACGCCCCGGAGAGCCGTTCGTTGCGTTCCCACTGGCCGAGAACCAGTTGCAAGCGATGAACCACTACAGCGCGAGCGTGGCAATACACAACGACCTGCGCCTGGTCGCGCTGAGTGCGCCCCGCGGCAATCGCTTCTTCATCTGGAACCTGGACAGCGGGAAGGTCCGACTGGATGCGCCCCTGGCCGACTGCGCGGGCATTGGCGCGGTGGAAAACGGCTTCGTAGTCACCTCAGGCCAAGGTCGCTGCCGTTTTTACGATTGCCGTCAAGATCAGATAACCGCAACACCGCTAGAGCTGCCTGCCGGGCTGTGGGATAACCACCTGCACATTGCGTGATGGCCTTACCGCCATCGCGCAAAATCTGTGGGACCGAACTTGTTCGGGAAGCGGACAGCACGGTGTATCTGACGTACCGCGCGGCTTCATTCGCGAACAAGTTCGCTCCTACAGGATTCGCGGCGGACCGGACACTGGGTATCCCCAACAAATTGGCCGCTCAGTGAGCGGCCAATTTTATAAGCAGAAACCTTTAACTCCGTCCGTTACTGAGTCATGCCAAACATGAACAGCAGCAAATCATGGCTCGGTTTGACTACCTGTTCAACCTTGGCTACGCGTGGTACCGGACAATGGCCCGCGCCAATCTCTGCGCCCAAAATTTTCGGGCCAGGCTGTTCCCACACTGTCAGGGCCAAGGACGCGATGCCTAGCGCCCCCACCAAGAACAAACCTCGGGTTATTTCGAGTTTCATTACCTTAAGCCTTTGATAGCGCTGCCAAACGCATTCTCGTAAAAATAGACTAATTTCAGCCAATCTGTATCGGTGAACGACGAATGGCGGCGCAACTGCTGCATGTCATGCTGGGCGGCACTTTGAGCTGACCAGCGGCGCCGGGACTTTTCCAGATCAAGCAGCGCGACCTCCACTTTCGTATCAGGGCCCTCACCGGTGACCCGTACGAAAACGTGCTTTATGTATAAGCAGCTGTGCTGCCAGCGCCCCAAATGCATGCGGGTCAAAGTGACGGCCAATTCTTCAAGCAGACGATCATGCAGCGCTTCACCGTAACGTTCGCGGCCGCCCGCAGCGTACCAATTCTCCATTTCAGTAAAACCGTCGAGTGCCGCGGTCACCAACAACGCCCGCCACTGTTTGTCCGCGTCGCGCTCTGCGCCGCAAAACACCAGCTTGGGAACATTAACGTTGAGCTGACGCAGCCCTTCTATCGCATCACGCTCGCGCAATACGGTCGGCCTGCCGAACGGATGAAGCCATGAGCGATAGAGATGACCCGTCTGGCGTTTGACGTAGAGCAAGCGGCCATTGGCCGACATCACGCGCTGCACGCCACTTTCACCACCACGGCGCAGGTTAGGTTCTTCAACCCACTCGCCTTGTTGGCTCCAGAAATAGGCAAACCGGTCTTGAGAGGCGACGCCCGGAGCGGCTACGAAATCAACGGCCATTGCTTACCTCATGCGTTAGGGATAAAACCTGCCCAATGGTGAAAGAAGCTGCAGAAATCGAGGGTATATCCAAGTATCTGCAAAGGCCGTACCCGCTAAAGACTTCAGCGGACCTGCCTGTTTGATGCCAATCTGATGCGCACCGGACGCGACCGAGAGTGACTGTTGCGCAAGTGTGACAGTTTTCAATCTGAAAGGTTCGAAGCCTTAGATGATCGTTATTTGCTAGATATTTCGGCTAGTTCGACACGAAAACGGCAACCATTGGGCTCCATGGTGCTGAGATTGACAGTCCACCCTTCGTTCTCACAAATCCGCTGAACCAGCGACAACCCAAGACCCAACCCCTCGCCGCGCTGTTCATTGCCACGCACAAACGGCTGAAACATCGCTTCACGTTTTTCTTCGGGGATGCCGACGCCACTGTCTTCAACCACGAAGCCCTTGCTCTCCAAGGTCAGACGAATGAACCCTTGGTCGGTGTAATGCAATGCATTGCGCAGCAAGTTACCCATGACGGCCAGTAAAAAGGTGGTGTGGTAGGTGCCTTGCGATGGGGTGCCTGGATCGAACTCCAGACTCAGCCCCTTACGCTCGATAGGCTCGCGCCACAACGCCATGAGTTGCTCAGCCACCGCGCTCAACGAGATTTTTGAAGACCCAGCCTCGTCGCGCTGGGTACGGGCCAACATGAGGAAGGTTTGTACCAAGTCACGCATTTCTTCACAGGCACGGGCGATCCGCTGGACCTGAGTACGTGCACGATGATCAAGGTCGGGATTTTCCAGCAATAGCTCGCAGGAACTGGCGAGCACCATCAAGGGTGTACGCAGTTCATGGCTGACGTCGCTGGTGAAAAGACGCTCACGGGTCAACGCCTGACGCAGACGCCCAAGTGTGGCGTCGAAGGCGGTTGCCAGCTCACCTACTTCGTCAGCCGCATAGTCCGGCGCCAAGGGTGGCGCCAGCCCCAGCAACTGATCGCGATGACGCACCTGCCGAGCCAGACGTACAACGGGTGCCATCACCCGACGGGCCAAAATCCAGCCGAGAAAAACCGCCAACGCCAGGGCCAGGACAAACCCCACCAGCACCACGGCGAACAGCACCCGCTCTCGCTCTTCGAAATCACTTTGGTCCTGCAACAGAACGTAATGCCGACCGTCGACGATCTCGACCATGGCGTGATAGGACAGCGCTTCGCGAAAAACTTCGTGAAAGCCAGAGTCTAGATGTCGCAAATCCTTGGGCAATTCGAAATCACCACGGCCGTTGCTGTAGTAGAACAATTGGTCCGGCTCAGGGCGGTGGCTCCAGTCGCTCACGCTGTCCATCAGCAGCAACCGGTTCAGGTCTCCACCCAAACCTGCAGAAATCAATTTTTCTTCGACCAGATGAACCGTTGCCACGATCCCCAATGCGAACGACCCGGCCAC
>NZ_JAMFRV010000082.1 GCF_026224925.1 Pseudomonas sp.
CCACCGCTCGGCTCTGGATCAGACTGATCTGTGTCTGCAGGTAATCGCTGGAGGGATTATTCGGGTCAGTGGTTTGCTGAAACGAAATCAGCATCGCGCCCTTGGGTTCGATGACCAGCGAGGCCACGGCACGGTAAACCGGCGTGATCAACTGCATCAGGACGGCTGCCAGAACCATGGCCAAAAGGACGAAGACTAGAATTCGTCCTTTGCGTGCCCACAAGGTGTATCCGATTTTGCGCGAGTCAATGAAATCCCGATCGTCTTCCGGCGGCGCCATGTAACGCGCAGCGACCTCGCGTCTGCTGATGCTGACCTGTCCCATGTCAAAAGAACCCCTGTTCAATGTTGATGGTGTCACCCGGTTCAACCAACGTGTTTAGGCTTGCCTTCGCGCTGGTGCGGGTCGGGTCGGAGCCACGCACAATGCTGATGCGCTTGTCTGACGCACGCTCCGTCAAACCGCCCGCCACGGCGATGGCGCGGTCCAGGGTGAGGCCTGGCTGAAATGGATATCCCCCGGGTAACTTGACTTCGCCGCTGATGTAAAACTGTCTATACGTGAGCACGCTGACCGACACCCGAGGCGCCACCAAGTACCCATCCTTGAGCTTGTCGGTGATCAGTTTTTCCACCGCGGTCGGGCTTAAACCTTTGGCGTTGATCTCTCCAATGAACGGATAGGAAAACGTCCCGGCGTCATTGAGTCGGATTTCTTTGAAACTGAGGTCGGGCTCACCAAAGACATTGATGTTGATGACATCGCCCGAACTGAGCTGGTATTGCGCCGCCGCAAAACTCGACAGGCTGCACAGCATCAGTAACGCAGCGATAACCCATTGACGGATAAACATAGGGCAACCTCCCTTAGAGACTTAAGCTGAAACTCAGCAGGTACACGTTGCGGGTGTAGGTCTGCGTACTGTCGTTCGAATCGTTTTTCCAGCGCTGATAGCCCAGCGTTACGTCAGCCCAGCGAGTGGCCGAATAAATCATCGAGGCGCCGTACGTATTGAGCTTGTCGTCGCGGTTTATGCCCAGATATTGAAGGTCCGCATAACGGTAATTGACCTCCGAGGCGATCCACGGTGACCACGTATGTCGCCAGCCCAGTCGGGTGCTGGTGTCATGGACGGTGTTGGAGCCGTCGTCGCCTTCTTCGAACTTTTTGCTCGCCTTCAACGAGAACGTGGAATAGGTACGCGGCTTCCAGTCCAAGCCGACCTCCCAGGTCGGGCTGCTGTCGTCATTAACCGCAGCGCTGCTGAAGTTCTTGCGCTCATAGCCCACACGCACGCTGCCACTGACCTTGGCGCTAACATCACGCGTCAGGCCCACCAAGGCAGCATCGCCCGTACTATCACGCAGGCTCCCTGGGAGCACGTAATTGAAATCACTGTGACGCACCTCGACCAAGGTGCGGGTGCTGCCGCCGAGGCGATGAAACCAGGTCGCCGTAAAACTGGTGGTGTCGTGCTCTTTGTCAGCGTTGAGATCGCCGCTGTTGCGGTAGCGCAGCTCTTGGTACTCGGCCAACAGGTCAATCTGGTTCATACCGCTGAGCACGCCGAAGCTGTAACCCATACTCGCGTTCTTCAGCGTGTACTTGTCGTTCTCACGCGGCTGGGCGGTTTGCACCGTCTCTTCAGCACGGTGATAGCCCAGCTCCCAGCTCAGGCGATTGCGCGAATCGAACTCCATGATGCTTTTGGCAGTGAAGTGCTGATTGACATGATCGGCGTCGGCGTGATCCTGGTAGGTCAGGCTGTCTGCAGCGTATTCAAGTTGATACCCGCTGTTGCGTGTTTGCGTGCCTATCACAAACGTCGGACTCACAGACGTGATCCAGGCGGATTCAACCTGATTGGGCAATGTTCGAAAGTTATCGTCGTAGCGCTCACTGACGTTCAGGGTTGGCGTGAAATCAAACCCACCGATTTGCACGCTTTGCGGTTGCCCCGCCATCGCGATCAACGGGAAGGGCACGAGCCCCAGCATCGTCAGCAGATTCTTGCCGTTGATCATCAACGAATCCTTCTCGCAGCACGCATAGAAAATTAGCCACGCAGCAGGACTGCGCAATCGCGGCGATGTTTGGGAGGGATAAAAAAGAAAAAAAAGGCAATGCTACCGCCCACCCGTGCGGTGAAGCACACGTTGCAAGTTTTTTACATCAACTATGCATAAAGCGGCATAGACAGCCGATGACAGCGGTATGTCCTTCGCGAGCGAATGTCGCGTTAAGGGCAACTACAGGGGGGAGCAATGTCTGGGACCATTGGTGGGTTGGAAGAGATTTTTTCGTCAGCATTGGTGATGCATGAGAGTCCGGATTATGCGTTATGTTTTTTATTTTTGTTCGTCGCACGACAAACGGAGCATTGCCAATAAAAAAAGGCAGTAGAAAAACAGGGTGATGATTAATTCGTCGAAATATTGACTTATTTGGTTATTTTTTTTATTACAAATCATAACTAACTGAATTAAATAAAATAAATATAGTAGTGTTTAATCGTCGATTGAGCAGAAAAACTCATTGTGATAGGCGCATTTCCCTTTGATGCCGCTATAAACGCCCAGTGGAGGGAACTGAAGTGCCTGGAGGGTTCACTCACCTTCACCAGGCATTAACGCTTGTATCAAAAATGGAGAGTTAATATGGTTCCTTTGATAGGTGCGGCTGTCACTAGATTACCTCAGGTACTGAAGGCTGCTGAAGCTGGCGCCAATGTGCTGCAAGGCGCTAGCGCGGCGAGCGATCTGCTGGCACAACTCAAACCACCTAAGCCGCTGGATCCAAAAGACATGGTTGCCGCCGCTGGCGGTGGGGACACCAAAGTCAATTACTAGCGCCACCAGCTCCCTCCTGCCTCAGGAGGGAGCGCTTGCAGCGTTTACATTCTGAAGCGCATCACTACCTGATTAAGCCCCACGGCCAGTTGCGACAGCTCGCCACTGGCGGCCGACGTCTGGTGAGCCCCTGCGGCAGTCTGAATAGAAAGATCCCGAATGCTGGTCAGGTTCCGGTCAATTTCTCTCGCCACCTGAGCTTGCTCTTCGGTGGCCGAGGCAATGTTCATGTTGCGTTCGTTAATCTGCACTATCGCTGCCGTAATTTCAGTGAGGGCTCGACCGGCTGCGTCGGCCACGTCAAGGCTGGCGCGGGCACGTTCGCTGCTGTGACTCATCGCGGTCACTGCCTTGCCAGCGCCTCCCCGGATCGAGTCGATCATTTTTTCTATCTCGGCGGTCGACTGTTGCGTTCGATGCGCCAGCGCCCGAACTTCATCCGCTACCACCGCAAAACCCCGGCCAGTCTCACCGGCTCGCGCCGCTTCGATGGCCGCATTCAGCGCCAGCAGGTTGGTCTGGTCGGCGATACTGCGAATCACATCCAGCACCCCGCTGATGCCTTGCACCTGCGCTGCCAAGCCATCGATCTCAATTGCCGTAACGCCGACCGCCTCGTGCAGTTCGTTGATCACACTGACCGTTTCGTGGACACGCAGGCGGCCGTTTTCCGCGTATTTACTTGAATCCTGCGCGGCCGTCGAGGCTAGCACGGCATTTCGTGCGACTTCTTCGACTGCTGCACTCATTTGGTTGATAGCGGTGGCAGCCTGATTGATTTCATCGTTCTGGCGCTGAACGCCGCGCAGTGCATCTTCTGTCACGGCGGTCATTTCTTCGGAAGTCGACGCTAATTGATTCGAGGAATCACCCAGCTCAGTCAGGGTGCGCCGCAGGTTTGTCTGCATCACTGACAACGCTGCCAGCAAGCGCCCTGGTTCATCTCGGCCGTCGGTTTCAATGGGCTTGCTGAGGTCGTTAGCCGCGATCTGCTCGGCAATCATCAGCGCCTTGGCAATGGGGGCAGTCAAACTACGGGTGAACAGCGCCGCCAGTGCCAAGGTGGCGGCCAGCGCTACCAGAATAGCGCCGATGGTGACATCGCGGGCCTGTGCGTAGGTCAAGTCGGCAGCGGCATTGGATGCTACCACCCTGAGATCGGCCAAGCGGGACACCTCGGCGATGTCTTTAGCCAGATGGTCCGCGGCCTGGGTCATTTCGCCGCCCGCTTGGGTCAGTGCGATGACCACATCGTCGCGTTTTTGTGTCACCGCCTCCAAGTACCGCGTATGCACCGCAAGGTAGGCTGCCATGTTGCGTTGCATGCTGGCATACACCTGTTGGCCAAGCTCGCTAATCAACAACGGCTGGAGCGTGCGAGCGTGAGTCTCAAGATCGCTGCGGGCCTGGGTAACGCGCTGACGTGCCATGTCTGCGGTGTCGGTGTTCTGTGCCATACGCAAACTGCCGTTCCACAGTCGAATAGTCAGCAAATCGCTCTTGATTTGGTCAACGGCTTGAATTGTCGGCAGGACATTGAGTTGCAATGTTTCCCGGGACTGTTTCAAGTCCAGTGATGTAAACAGCGAGAACAGGCCGAGTGCCGTGACTAACAGGGCAAAAAAGCCAAAGCAGAGCAGTGAGCGAGGAGCAATATTGAGATTTCTCAGGTTCATGCAAGGAGGCCTGTCGAAAGAAGGAAGTAATGAATTCCTATCGACATGAATCGTTTCAGCTTGAGCAATAAGAGTGTATTTCTGACAAATGATCCATACAGCCCGAGCACGAAGGCATTCTTGGGCGATAGCTTCTTGTACGAAGCGCTGGATGCAGCGTAGCGATTGAGAGATGTTGCCCCATCAACAGGCGTTGTACAGATTGTTGATTTTTCAGCATTCCACAGTTGCGACACCCACCGGTTTACGGCTCAAAATAACGGCACGGCTTGTGCTACAGCTCTGTACCCGAACTAAGGCCTATCAGTAACCATGCGAGTTATCGCCCGATATTTTCTACAACACTGCCGCCCTGGATGTTGACTTCTGGCAGTGGCAAAACTGTGCCGATGATTATCGGCTGCGCGTTGTTTATGGAATTGATTGATGCCACGGCGGTGCTGACTGCTCTGCCGCAAATGGCGCTCGATTTTGGCGAGCCCAGTGTGCGAATGAACCTGGTGGTTTCGTTGTACTTGCTGGCGGTGGCGCTGTTTGTTCCGGTCAGTGGTTGGGCGGCGGATCGTTACGGGCCGCGAAGGGTGTTCGTCAGTGCCATTGTGCTATTCACGTTGGCGTCAGTGGCGTGTGCGGCCTCGACATCGTTGCTGCAGTTATCGCTGGCTCGCATGGCCCAAGGCGCGGCGGGCGCGATGATGGTGCCGGTGGGGCAGGTGATTTTGTTGCGTTGGTCGGTGCGCGAGAACCTGCTGCGTGCCATGTCATACCTGACTATTCCGGCCTTGATCGGACCCGTGTTGGGGCCGCCATTGGGCGGGCTGTTGGTGACGTTGTTGTCGTGGCACTGGATCTTCCTGATCAATGTACCCATCGGTATCCTCGGGGTGGTGTTGGTGCTGCGTTATGTTCCGGACTATCCGGGGGCACGGGGTCGTCCATTGGATGTGATCGGTTTATTGCTAAGCGGCATGGCGTTGGGGGGATTGGTATTCGGCTTTGAGGCGTTCGGTCATGGTCTGCTGGAGCGGCGATGGGCGTTGTTGTTAATGATTGTGGGTGTGCTCAGTGCCTGGCTGTACGTCATACACGCCAAGCGTTGCGCGCAGCCTTTGATCGATTTGTCGTTACTGCGCATTCCAACGTTCGGCATCAGCTTTTGGGGTGGAAACCTGCTGCGTATTGGCAGTGCTTCGCAGCCGTTTTTGTTGGTGCTGTTGTTCCAGCTGTGTTTCGGCCTTAACCCTCTGCAGGCTGGTTTACTGAGTTTCGCGGGCGGGGCCGGGGCCTTCTTGATGAAGTTGCTGGCCGTGCGCATTGTCAGTCGCTTCGGCTTCCGTCGCACGCTGACCGGCAACGCGCTGCTCACCGGCTTGACCATTATTGCCTGCGCAACCTTTGACATCGCCACGCCTTATTGGGTAATTGCATTAGTGTTGTTCGGCAGCGGCATCATTCGTTCTTTGCAATTCAGCACGCTGGGCGCGCTGACCTACGCCGACGTCCCCGCTGAATTGTCGAGCCGAGCCAGCAGTTTGTCGGCCATGACCATCCAACTGACCATGAGCCTGTCAGTCGGTCTCGCCGCTGCCATGCTCAGCCTGATTATGTCGGTACGGGGGCACACGGCAGTAGGTGAAACCGATGTGGCAGGCGTGATGATCGTTGGTGGGCTGGTGTGTGCAGTGTCGGCCGTGGTGTTCAGGCGGCTTACTCTTGCAGCGGGTTCTGCCGTTTATGTTGGGCGTGATTGATTTCCACGGTACCTGTAGAAGCCGACACGTTGGCCATAATTTTACCAACCGATGCCGCGGGAAATACGCTACCAAGCGACCCTGTAATTTCTGCAATACAACCGGCCCTTTGCGGCCTTCTTGCCTGAAAGCTGTCCGGCCACAGGCGCCCTTCAGGAATTCATCCGGTAATGAGTATGTCGTTTTCACCCTTTGTGTCACGAGACGCTCGGCTGGGCAGTTGGAATGTTCAACACTTGCCTGCGACGCCAGCAGCGTTCGTGCGCTATTTTGTCGGCAACTTCCTGGGCTGGTACGTGGCGATCCTGCTGCTGCAGATCGCGGCGGTTGTCTGCACTATCCTGATTCCATGGGGGCTGGGGCAGATCACGCGCACGGTCAGCAATGGCCTGGACGCAGAACACGCTTTCGAGGTACTGAAATTACCGCTGTTGCTGTTCGCGTCATTGTTGGTGTTAGAAGTGTTGTTCACCCGCGCCGCTGCCGGTTGCCACATTCATGTATTGCCTTTGCAGCGGCGCACAGTTACCCATGTGCTGTTCGCCTACCTGCAAAAGCACTCTCATCGGTTTATCAGCAACGAGTTCGCCGGGGCCTTGGCGCACCGGGTTTCCGAGGTCGCGTTGGGAGTGAACCAGACGCTGAGTATTCTGCTGTTCGACCTGATCCCGCTGCTGGTGACCTTAAGTCTGGCGACGGTGCTGTTATGGACGGCGTCGCCGTTGTTGGCGTTGTTTATGTTTGGCTGGTCGGTGCTGTTTATTGTGGTCTGCTATTTGTTGGCGCGACGCAGCCATCCGCTTGCGCAAGAGTACTCAGCTGCGCGCAGCACCAGTTCGGGCAAGGTCGTGGACGCCGTGTCGA
>NZ_JAMFRV010000083.1 GCF_026224925.1 Pseudomonas sp.
AGGCGTAGACCAGATTGAAAATGCAGTCCTCAAATGGCAGAGATTCCGCGACAGCTTCCGAAAGGCGGGGAGCGGGAACCAGCCGCTCCATATGGCTGTTGGTACAGTGATCGAGCGACACCGTCCACGAATCGCAAGCTGAAATGCCTTCCGGGTCTACGAAGTAGGGAAGCAACCGCAAAAGCCTGCCGTAGCCGCAGCCGAAGTCGAGAACTCTCGCATCCCTGATCGGCGCTTTTTCGATGCTCGTGTAATTGGCGGCTAAAAAACTCACATTGCCGATGCTCAGCCTCAGCAATTCAACCGTGAACCTCCAGTCCATTCTAATTGAATCTTGGATGACATTTCTGGAAGGATGGATGAAAAGTGCGGAAACCGCGCGTCGGACATCCCAAGCAAGAGTTGGCCGTATTCATCGAGACTCAGCGTTCCAAATTTTTGGAAGCTATCGTTGAACGAAAGCAAACTTTCGTCGACTTTCTTGATGTATTGAACGGCATAACCATGCACGGTCCCTCTCTTTCCAAGTCCACATCTTTAAGTGTTGGACGCTCTACAGAATCTAGATTTTGTGGACAAAAGCCGGTAGCCACTGTTGGATAGCAGCGATAGTCACGAAGCCGAGGAAGGCAGTAGCGGTCTTGTCGTAGCGGGTAGCGACGCGTCGCCAGTTCTTTAGCTTGTTGAACATGCGCTCGATGCGACTGCGGCTTTTGTATTTGTCGGTGTCGTAGAGAATCGTGGTCTTGCGGTTGGATTTGGGCGGGATGACCGCCTCGAGGCCATTGAAGTTCAGCTCCTCGCGGATCGCATCACCATCGTAGCCCTTATCGGCGATCATCGCCCGGATGCGCTCGCCGATCATGCGTAAAAGCGGCAGGATGCCTTGATTGTCGTGCGTTTGTCCGGGCGCCAGGACGACGCCAACCGGGCGTCCGTTGCCATCGCATCGGGCGTGGATCTTGGTCGAGAAGCCGCCGCGCGAGCGGCCGAGCCCCTCTTGATCTTGAGTCCCTTTTTTAGGCCGACGGCACAATGATGTGCTCGGATCACGGTGCTGTCGACCATGTGCGCCTGCCGGCCCTGCCAGCCAACTCGGCCAGCGTTTCCAACATGGCGTCGAAGATGCCGCTCTTGATCCTTCGTCGGTATCGGCGGAACACGCTGTTCCACTTGCCGTAGTGGTCCGGTAGATAACGCCATTGCGACCCCGTCCGTGCGACCCAAAGCATCCCTTCGAAATAGCGCCGATTGTCCTACGCCGGTCGCGACCAGCGCCCGCGCTCCGGCGGCAATAATGGCCCGATAATCAACCATTCCTCGTCCGAAACCCCGATCCGCCCGTTCAACGATTCACCTCATTCTAAGATGAATCCTTGAATCAAAAACCGATTCAGACGTCAATCCTTTGTCCACGAAACCTAGTACCGGCAAAACGGAATTCAGGGCCCGCCGTCAGAACAAGGATTCAGCCACAAGCTATCCGGTCAGATGTCGCTCAATTCCGGATCAACCACGGGGGGATCAATCATACAATCCCTAAGAGCGCGCATTTCAGTTTCGCCTACAAGCCAGTGACGAGACCAAGTCACGCCCCTGCGTAAAATCTTCGCAGGCACTCCTCCTACCGCGACCTTTGATGGCACATTTTTCGTTACCACCGATCGCACGCCAACTATTGAACCCGCTCCGATGGACAGACTCTTTATGATAGTGGCACCCTGACCTATCCAGCAATGCTTATCAATAAGTATGTCACCAGGAGTGTTGATTTGGGTTAAAGTTTCGATATCGAAGATCGCATGTGAATCGAAATTTCTGACGTATATATCCCAAGAAAACATACAGTCATCACCAATTAGCGCTCTCTTTGTGTTTCCATTGAGAAGCCGCGCGCTGTTCACGGAAGTCACATCTTTACAAAACACAATCGCGGAATTTGAAGCTGATAGGGTTACAGAAATCGAATTTTGACCCTGAAATCCAAATCCTGACGCCGAAAATAGATTATTTTGACCATCAAGTGTTATGGTACCGTTTACACGGTGTCCAGAACCCAAATACACCGATGAATTCGTTTTACCGCAAAAATTTATCCGCAGCTTGCAATTACCCAGTTTTGAGTGGAGGACGACTTTGTTTCCCTCGACCATCTTTCCAACAATCTGAATGCCGCGAGCTTCAAGAGATTCTGAACTCTCTGTGAAGACTTCGAAATTTTCCCAATCTGCAAGAGCAAATCCCGGAGAACCCAAGCGGCTATTAGTCAGAGCAACATGGTGAAGTATTTCAGCGTTCGGATCCACTATTGATTGACCTGCGCTTTGGGAATAACCTGGAAACCATTTGATTGGTCAGCATTATATATGCTGGCGGCAAAAAATGAAGCCTATCTTGCCTATAAAGCAAGAAAGATCCATCTGGATTGAGATCTTGATCCTCACTCACTACGTCAACGTGCTTCGACGATATGATCACCTGGTTGGCGGCGCGCCGATCATCATCTTTGGAGGATAATATGTCGCCTCGCGGAGGGATGGCAAGATAGGCAATTTGCGCATCGGGCCAAATTTCATGAACACGTCGAAAGACGGATTTAATACCTTCTATCATAGCGCAGACGGTATTACTTCCTAGATTATTAGTTCCAATCACAAGCAGGATATTTTTCGTCTTTATGGATTTCCATTTAGGCGAGGCTAGCCGCCAAAGTACATTCTGTGTTTGGTCTGCCGCCACTCCGAGATTGACGGTACTTAGTGGTCGCCAATAGTTATTTTCCCACATTTGAGCTAAAGAATCGCCAATAATTATGAGATCAACCTTCTCGTCACTAATGTTAGAAAGTTGCTTTTCATAAAGTGCCCACGCACCGGCATACGTTGGTGGAGCGGGAGTAGTCGCCACGAGTACATCTAGGGGGTCGCAGGATTGCCCTCGTGCGCGGCTTGCGAGTGAGCACAAAATTACGATGATGCATAAGATATGTGATTTAACTCTCATTCAACATAGCTCATCAGTAATGGGCGCCGATGATTCTCAGGTCTCGTAGCATGCCAGCATAGCCGCTAAGAGTTCTTCCACGCGAAATATCCGTCAATGGTGACTTCCAAAAGAGCTCGGTGATACTTATGCCTCGATTTTCCGATAGGCCAATGTTATTATGCCCTTTCATCTTATATCGGAAATCAAAAAATGATTTGGTTTGACGAGCTTACAGGTTTTCTAAAGCTCGCGAGGAGCATTGAGTCCTATAATTTTGATCTTGAGCAGAAGCTCGCCAGGATTCCTGCGGTAGCCGGCTTCTGCGATAGGTGTCAAGCTGTTAAAATCCTAAAAAATACTGTGGAATCTGGTAACTGGATAAACGCACGCGGAGAGTTTTCGTGTGAACATTGCGGTTTTAGTGCTCGGCATAGGCTTTTTTGGAGAGCCGTCAGCGAAGCTGTCAGCGAGATGCCGGCACTGAAACGTGGCATGATTTTCGAGGGTGTAACATCATTCGGGCGTGCAATAGAAAAGGACCATCCCTGGTTAGAACGATGTGAATACGTAGCGGGAGCGGAGCCTGGAACCTATCACACGATCCGGGGAACGAGGGTCATGCATCAGAATATGCTTTCTCTTGCATTTCCTGATTCAGACATGGATATTCTTTTACATCAAGATGTCCTTGAGCACGTTCACGATGCCGATATTGCGCTTCGCGAATTGCATAGAGTTCTACGACCCGAAGGGATCACCTTATTTAGCGTCCCTTTTTTTCACAATCTGGAGCTCAGTCAAAGACGCGCCCGTTTGGTAAATGGCTCAATCGAGCATCTTTTGCCGCCAGCCTATCACGGCGATCCGCTTTCACCAGAAGGCATACTGGTGGTCGAAAGTTTCGGGCAAGATTTTTTAAATCGTTGCGCTGCCGCAGGCTTTTCCAGGTGCCAACTCGGTCTGGACTATGACATTGCCCGCGGATTTCTCAGCGATGGAAATCCATACGAAAACTGGCGAATGCTACCGATGTTATTCCGCCTAACAAAATGAGAATTAATTAGAGCGATTATGCGCGGGTACATCCTGTGGGCTCAACATCCGCTCTAGGTGCCCTTGAATCCACGCTACCTCGGGTGCCAACTCGGCAGCGTTGCGGGCCTCCTCAATTGCCTCTTCCTGGCGACCTTGCTTGGTGAGCACCGCGCTCAACTGCTGATGAGCGGGTGCAAATTTTGGGTCCAGGCTGATCGTCCGCTTTAGCAGTTCTTTAGCTTCTTCCAGCACATTCTGATTTTGCAGCATCGCGCCAAGAAAATACACGAAGCGCGCGTCATCTGGAGCGCGTTTTACAGCCTCGCGCGCCGGCGCGATCGCCTCGGCCGCGCGACCAAGTCCGTGCAGGATGGTGCCAAGCTCCCAGTATAGTTCGGCGGCGTCCGACAGGGTCAGTGCTTCACGCACAACCGCCTCCGCGGCGGCACCGCGTTTGGCTTCGTTCAACAGCCAGCCCTGCCGCATCAGCACGTAATCGCGCGCGGATGACGGCGCTGATTTGTAAACGGCCTGCATACGCTCAAGCGCCTCATCCGTCTTTCCCGACCGCAGAAGGCCAAAGGCTCCATCGATCTGACCCGGCAGGCTCTCCACCGCCTTGCAAAGCGTATCGATCTGCCGGAGCAGCTCGCTGTGTCGCTTTACGCCAACGAAGTACAGATCGTTCGATGTACTGTTGTGAAAGAAGCGAAATTCGGAAAACAGGACAGGCAAGTCGAGAAACGCAAAGTCTGCTTCCGATAGGTTTCGATAATAGTCATAACCTTGCGCAACCGTTCCGGGCGAACTTGCCGGTTCGGCTCGTCGGGTCCCATGCTCCGGACGTCCCTCCGCGGCGCAGCTGAAGATCACCAAGCCGCCCTCGCGGACATGCCGGACCATATTCAGGAATGTTGCGGTGTAGAACGGGTCATGCTCGAAGCACTCGGTCGAGATTGCGACATCGAAACGCTCTTCCGAGCGAAATTCGTGACCGGTGCTGATCACATCGACCCCCGGACCGGTAATGAGATCGACACCGACATAGCGGGTCGCCTCGAACTGTGGGCGAACCGAGCCATTTACGTCATATGATCCGATTTCGAGCACCGAGACGGCCTTGAAGAAATTCGGGAAAAGACATTTCACCGATTGAATGAAGTTATTCTGTTCCCAGTGCATACGGCCTCGACCCGTTTTTCGAAGATTCGTAGGAGCAACAGCCTCGCCTGGCGGTTTGATCCGGTCCAGAGAATAGCCATTTTTATGGTCGAAATTGATCCCATTTCGTATGTCGGCGATCTGGCGACCGTCAACCTCCCGAAACCCCCAGGGCGCCTTTTCGGGGAAAGAAAAGGAGGGACGGAAAAACACCGACTGGTGATAGACCGGCACGCCGACCGGAGTCACGTGCATCACCAGACTGAATCGCGTACGATCTTTATCCCGGATGGGACTGCCGCCATGCGGCAGTTGCGGGTGCCAGATCACCGTATCACCGGCCGAAACGTGGAGCTTCTTGGTCTGCAGTCCCTTCGCGACACC
>NZ_JAMFRV010000084.1 GCF_026224925.1 Pseudomonas sp.
CCTTGTTGCCAGCTTTTGTGGACGAACTCCAGGCTGTAATACCTGATCCAGCATGGCGTTCTCCTTTTCCGAATCAAATAATATAACCGCCGGCGACCTCAATGGATTGTGCATTGATCCAGCCGCCGTCCTGCGTTAACAATGTCGCGATGACGCGGGCAACATCCTCTGGCTCACCAATCCTTCCCAGCGCAGTCTGGGATGCCAGCAGGGCTTCAAATTCTTCATTCAAACCGCCACCGAGCTCAGTTCGGATAGCACCGGGAGCGACTGCGTTGACGCGAATGCGTCGCTCGCCGAATTCCTTGGCCATGTATTTGCTCAGAATTTCCAGCCCTCCCTTAAAGGCCGCGTAAGGCGCCACGCCAGCAGTGGCGACACGCGAGGTCGCGCTGGTCAGGTTGACAATGCTGGCGCCCTGCTTCATCAACGGCAACAATGCCTGCGTAAGAAAAAACGGTCCCTTCAAGTGAACGTTCATCAGGCCGTCAAACTGTGCTTCGGTGACAGTCTCGATTGGATTGAACAAGCCGTAGCCGGCATTGTTCACCAGCCCGGCAAGCTGTGTGGTATCCCAGACTCTGGACAAGGTGAGTTCAACAGCGCCGCGAAAACTGTCAAAGCTGCGCGAATCACCGACGTCGAGCTGGAGGGCCGCAGCCTTGCCACCACCTGCAACGATTTGGCGAACGACCTCCTCAGCCTTGGCCTGCTGGCTGTGATAAGTCAGGATAACTCCCTGGCCGCGGCGTGCGCACTCCAGGGCGGTGCTAGCACCGATTCCGCGGCTGCCGCCAGTGATGAGGACGATATTCATGTAAAGCTCCGGTACGTAGTCAATAAGAACCTCTACGATAGCGAAGTGCATCGAATTGAGCCTGCCAGTTCATGCCTCAATCCTGCCTATTTCTGCTTTTAGATTGCCAATGGAGTTCAAGCTGAGGTTTAATTCCAGCATGGAAAATCAGTTGACCGAGCTTCGCACCCTCACTGCCCACGCGCAAAACCGCCGTACCGACACAGGCATACCGCGCGTGGCCATGGTGCAGGGCATCATCCCCGAGCATCAGTTGGCCGCTGTCTACGATCCTATGATCAACGTGATTCTCCGTGGTGGCAAGACCATGACGGTCGGAGGACGCAGCTTGCATTATGATCCTGCGACCTATTTCGTCATGTCTGTAGACCTGCCAGCGGCGGGCGTCGTACATCCCGCTGAGACAGGAGAACCCTATCTGGCGGTGAGTTTGACCCTAGATGTCACGATTATCTCGAATTTGCTGGGTGACCTGCCCAATACTGCCGAGCGCTTGAATAAGGCGGCCGGGTTCTCGGTGGCTGCGGTGACACCGGAGCTGCTCGATGCCTGGGTCCGGATGCTGCGTCTCATGGCACATCCGGGCGATATTGCTGCGTTGGCACCGGCGTATGAGCGCGAAATTCTCTATCGGGTGTTGCAGGGGCCCATGGGGTGGATGTTGCGCGATATCGCCTTGCCCGACGCGTCACTGGCCAGGGTCAACCTCGCCATCCAGCAGATTCGCCGTGAGTATGCAGAGCCGCTGCGCGTTGAGCAGCTCGCCAACAGTGCCGCGATGAGCGTATCGGCGTTCCATCGGCATTTCAAGGCGGTGACCGCGTTAAGCCCGTTGCAGTATCAAAAGCAGATTCGATTACTCCAAGCACGGACCTTGCTCGTTGCCGCAGGCTACAGCGTCATGGCCGCAGCGCATGAGGTGGGCTATCAAAGCGCAACACAATTCAGCAGGGAATATTCCCGTGAGTTTGGTCGACCGCCGGGGCAGGACGCTACCAGAATTGCAAATGAAATCAGAAAATGACATGTACCGTAAAAATGCTAAGGGGAGCCATTAGCCTGCGTAATTCTGGCGCTTTTGCTCGCCTTAGGCTTCTAGATTCCTGGTATGCGGCTCTGGATAGCGCTCCGGAAGTAAGAGATAAAATGCGTCCAACGGAAGGTCAACACCGTATCATCCAGGAGATCTACTCAAACTTTATTTGTACGGTTAGGGATTAATGCATTTTCTTCTGCCTACTCACCGCCTGATCGCCATCGCCGCCAATATCGACGGGCGGCGATCTTGATGAGTTCGCTCATGCCGAATTTTATTTCTTCCTCATTTTGTGTTACTTAGTTCATATACCTTTTCAATCAAAATATTCTTATATCTTTTGGGAATCCCAGCCATATCAAGCGTCAATTCTGCATTTTCATCTGACAATACTATCGGCCCCGACCAACCATGGCCTTTTTCTGAAATAATAGAAACAATAAGCCGTTCTAATTCGTCTTGTATATTTTCTTCTTCAGAGGATCCGGCTTGATGAACCTGTTTACTTTTTTTCTTTGACGGCTCTAAATTCTCCTCCGAACTATCATCGCTCTTTTGTTCCTTCTCTTGTATTTTTTGTTCCTTTATTTTTTCTTGATCAACTTCCTTCACCTTAACGCGTCCAGGCGGTTTGAACTGCGAATGGATCCCACGACCCTTGACAGATTTTGATGAACTATTCGATGATGAAGCGGTAGCACCCGTTCTTTTTTTATTTTTCACGGTCGATAGATGGTTGGTAGGAGCACCACCTCCCAATCCACTAGATCTCGTCGATAGAGCGCTTTGATCAAAATTTCCCTCATGATTTTGACCTATTTTTGATCCAAGTTTTTTAATCGCTATCTTCTCTGATTTGATGTAATCATCAAGTGTATTGTTTCCTCCACCAGAATTATCAGTTTCCTCACCAAGTTCTCGCCGCTGGCTATTAAAATCTAAAGCGTCTCGGCCACTGCCTTTTCGCTCGGTATCAGAAACATTGCCACACCACTTCCTACTATTTTGAAATTGACTATCCTTCAAGATAGATCGTCCATAATGTCGCCATTTATTTGGAATAGTATAAGATTTAAATTCCCCATATCCCCATTCAGCTAATTCGGTAGATGAAAGCTCACTCTGCGTCTTTTCCTGTCCGTTATCGCGTGTTGGCGGCTTTGGGTTATCTTTAAGTAATAATGGCTTCGATTCAATCGACGTTTCGACTATTTGATTCAAATCTTTTCCGCTGTTAATGTCATGGTAATGCGCCTTGCAATCAAATGATGTTTTGCTTTTCAAACCCTCAACACTGCGCTCGCCAGTTGGATTTACCGTAACTGTGTAATGAACACCACGTATATTATTTTCCTTATGCAATGCACCGAGCACCAACGATTCAACCTCCCTCTCATGCGCACGATTTGCTAACGCTGTCATAGGATACAAATTAGCATTTACACCAAATCCACCTAAGTCGTGGTGTAGAAGATGAGCCCTATGTAAGCTTGTGGGAAATTTATCCTTTAGTGCCACACTTAGCTTGCTCTCATCATCTTCAGAACCAACGGCAGATCCTTGCACCGGGTCATTTGGATCAAGAACCGCGTCCATAGACTTGGCCAAATCAAGTTGCTCGCTACCAGCTTGAAATGCTTCTGTGACGTGAGTAATCTTTGTCGCCAACTGAGCAACTTGTTGAGTTCGCGGGCTCAAGTTTGCAAGCGTAGCCATCCTTCCCTGAAGAATGTTTTGTGGTCGATTGTCGATAAACTGGGATGGGGCTAATCCCTTCTTCTTACTTTGGTCACCAGCGCCAATATCAGCTTGTTTTCTATTTGCAAGATTTTTTTTGCGTAATCGCCCATTCGTAGCCCGCTTTCTCGCTTATATTTCAAATTCGCATCAGAACCCATAAAGCGCATGATGCGTTGGCAATCCATTCATCTTATGAAATACATATCTCAGTTAAAAAAACCAACCTGCGAAAGCCTTGGATGGAACATCGCCAGGTCTGCGCATCACAAAGTAGCCGGGCATTCGCATCAAAGTGTCTCTCAATCCGCTATTAAAAATAATTAATAAATTGATCGCAGCCAGAAGCCGAAGTCGAGGCTCATATCGAAGTGGCTCCTTGGCTCTCCTAAAGTTCTTCCAGTACGCGATCTCCCATACCTGTACATGTTACTTTTTTCGAGTCAGATTCGAAGATATCAGCCGTGCGATACCCTCTTGCCAATACGCGCCTAACTGCTTGCTCAACGCGATTTGCCGCATCGGGGTTCTCAAAGCTATATCGCAACATCATGGCAATGGAAAGGATTGCTGCCAATGGATTTGCAATA
>NZ_JAMFRV010000085.1 GCF_026224925.1 Pseudomonas sp.
GCCTGCGCCAATTGCAGCAAGTGCTCGGTGATCATCTTGCGTGGGACTGGATTGATCGCCGGCTCGCCGACCTCAAGCACCAAGCCAGGGCGCGTCACGGTGCCCACGCCTGGTCCCGCGACAAAGCGCACACCGCTTTGCGCCATCAGCCGGACTCGGGAAAACACCAGCGCGCCATGGGTCACGTCCGGGTCGTCGCCGGCATCCTTGATCGTCCCGGCCTCAGCGCCATCGGCAAACGCACGGCAGAACTCCAAGCGCATTTGCACCCGCTTGCCCTTGGGCAACACGATGTCCACGGCGTCGTTAACCTCGCCAGTGAGCAACCATTGCGCCGCCGCCAAACAGGTCGCCGTGGCGCAACTGCCGGTGGTGTAACCGGAGCGCAGCGGTGCGGGTTGTTCGGTGGTTTCGGCGCGCATCAGGGTTTGATCGCTTCGAGCAGGGTGATGGGCAATGCCTGACGCCAGGTATCGAATTCTCCCAACGGCTTGGCCTGGGCCACATGCAGACGGGTCAACTCGCCGCCGTTCAACTCGCGCCACACCACCAGCGTGGCTTCGCTTTGTAGGGTGACCGCGTTCGCCACCAAGCGTCCGCCGGAACGCAGTTGTTGCCAGCAGGCGTCGAGTACACCGGGCCGAGTGACGCCGCCGCCGATGAAAATTGCATCTGGGGTTTCCAGGTTGAGCAGTGCGTCAGGCGCCCGGCCGCGAATCAATTGCAGGCCAGGCACCCCCAGTGCGTCACGGTTGTGTTCGATCAATAATTGACGGCTTTCATCGGCTTCGATGGCCAGCGTTCGACAACTTGGGTGCGCGCGCATCCATTCTATGCCGATGGAGCCGCAACCCGCGCCGACATCCCAGAGCAGTTCGCCCGGCGCCGGTGCCAGGCGGGCGAGGGTGATGGCGCGGACGTCACGCTTGGTCAGTTGGCCGTCGTGTTCGAATGCGCTGTCGGGCAGCCCTGCCAGTAACGAAAGGCGTGGCGCGTTGGCGTCAGCACGGCACTCGATGGCGACTAAATTCAATGCGGCGATGGGTTGATCAGTCCATTCAGCGGCGATCCCGTCGACTCGCCGCTCGGCGTCGCCGCCCAGATGCTCAAGCACGGTCATGTAACTCGGGCCATAACCGCGGGCCCGCAGTAGTTCTGCAATCGCGGCGGGGCTGCTGCCGTCGTTGCTCAACACCAACAGGCGTAACCCGTTATGAACCTGGGCGTTTAACGCGGCTAGTGGCCGGGCAACCACCGACAGGGTTACGACATCTTGTAATGGCCAACCCAAGCGCGCCGCGGCCAACGAGTAAGACGAGGGGGAGGGCAGCACCCGCATTTCTTCGGTATCGACCTGCCTGGCAAGGCTGGCGCCGACACCAAACAGCATCGGATCGCCGCTGGCCAACACACAAATCGGCGTGCCGCGCTGCTCCAGAACCGGTTTCAGCGAGAAAGGACTGGGCCAGAGAATGCGTTTTGCACCAATACACGCCGGCAATAAATCCAACTGACGTTGGCCGCCAAACACCTGGGTAGCGCCCAGCAGCGCGTGGCGAGCCGTCTTGCCCAAGCCCTTGAAGCCTTCTTCACCGATTCCCACGACTGTCAGCCACGGCGCCATGCACTTTCCTCAACCGACTTATTACACAGTTCCGACAGACCGGCTTTTCATGCCTGCGGACAAAGCAGGCATAATACCGCGCCCACGGGGCTGTAGCGTTTTTGATATTTCTTGCGGGTGACCCTTGAACGAGCCGAAGTCCACATTGCCTTTACGCCCCTCGGCTTGCCCGGGGTTGTTGCGTATCGTGTCGGCGCTGGATGGAGGCATCTGCCGCATAAAGCTCGCAGGCGGTTCAATCACGTCGGTCCAGGCCACGGCGGTGGCCGATGCAGCGCAGCGTTATGCGAGCGGAGTGATCGAGGCGACCAACCGCGCCAACTTGCAAATTCGTGGCATTGGTGCCGAACAGGGCGCATTGATCGCCCTCTTGTTGGACGCCGGTCTGGGGCCAAACAACGCCGCAGGCGACGACGTTCGCAACCTGATGCTTAGTCCTACAGCGGGGATTGATCCGCAGCAGTTGTTTGACAGCCGCCCGTTGGCCCAGCAGATTCTCGATACCTTGCAAAACCAGTCTCGCTTTCATGACCTGTCGCCCAAGTTCGCGATTTTGCTGGATGGTGGCGAAGGGTTGGCCATGGGTGAACATCCTCATGATCTGTGGCTGTCGGCTCGGGTCATTGATGGGGAGACTGTATTGGTGTTCGGGTTGGCTGGTTGTCCGGCTGATGACGAACCGCTCGGCGTCGTTTCGCTGGCGGATGGGCACGAGTTAGTGGTCGCAGTGCTGGATGCTTTTCTTGAGCGGGCGCGGCCCGAGCAAACGCGGATGCGTCATGTGTTGGCGCAAATGCCGGTTGAGGAGTTTCTTCAAGCCATCGCGCGCCTTTGTGGGAGCGAATTCATTCGCGAAAGCAACAGCGCGGTCGATCAGAAAAACCGCGACGCCCGCTTCCCGAATGAATTCGGTCCCACAGAGTTCCGACCTGCGTTGCATTTGGGGCTGTACCAACAATCGGTCGCCGGACTGGTTGCTGTTGGCGCCGCTGTGCCGTTGGGCCGCTTAGATGCATCAATGTTGCGAGCCGTCGCGCAGTTGGCGGCTGACTGGGGTGATGACAGCCTGCGGTTTACACCGTGGCAAAGCGTGCTGCTGCCCAATGTCCGCGCGGAACACGCCGCAACGGTAATGTCCGGGTTGCAATCGGCAGGGTTAATCTGCGATTCCCAACGTCCGCTGGCACACATAATTGCCTGCACCGGTTCGGCTGGCTGTGCCAAGGGGCTAGCCGACACCAAAGCCGATGGCCTGAAGCTGGCGTCGTCTTTCGAACACCACGGCCTAAGCTTGCCCGTGCACCTAACGGGCTGCTCACGCTCGTGTGCCGCCGCGCATACCGCGCCGGTGACCTTGCTGGCGACCAGCACTGGACGATATGACCTTTATTTTCGCGATACGCAGCAGCCGGGTTTCGGCACGTTGCGGGCGCGTGACCTCACTATAGACGCAGTCGGCGCGTTGTTCGTCGCCGACTCACGGAGCAGTACTGATGATTGATTACATCCGCGACGGTCAGGAGATTTATCGCAACTCCTTCGCGATCATTCGCGCCGAGGCCCGGCTCGATCAGATTCCGGCCGACCTGGAAAAACTCGCCGTACGGGTGATTCACGCCTGTGGCATGGTCGAGGTCATCGAAGACCTGCGCTTCTCACCGGGTGCCGGTGCTGCCGGCCGCAAAGCCTTGGCCGCCGGTGCGCCAATCCTGTGTGACGCGCGCATGGTCTCCGAAGGCGTGACCCGCACGCGCTTACCCGCCAACAATCAGGTGATTTGCACCCTCAAGGACGACAGCGTCCCAGAGCTGGCGCGGGAACTGGGCAACACCCGCTCCGCTGCCGCACTGGAACTGTGGCGTCCGCACTTGGAAGGCGCCGTGGTGGTCATCGGTAACGCGCCGACTGCGTTGTTCTACTTGCTGGAAATGCTCGATGCAGGCGCCCCGAAACCGGCGTTGATCCTCGGTTTTCCAGTAGGCTTCGTCGGTGCGGCAGAGTCCAAGGCAGCATTGGCTGCCGACAGCCGTGGCGTGCCGTTTGTGATCATGCAGGGACGTCGTGGCGGCAGCGCCATGGCGGCGGCTGCGGTCAATGCCCTCGCCACGGAGATCGAATAATGCAGCAACCCGGTCGTTTGATTGGTCTGGGCGTCGGCCCCGGCGATCCTGAACTGATAACCGTTAAAGCCTTGCGCCTGCTGCGTGAGTCACCCGTGGTTGCCTACTTCGTGGCCAAAGGCAAGAAAGGCAATGCTTTCGGCATCATCGAAGCGCACCTGCAAGGTGCGCAAACCTTGATGCCGTTGGTGTACCCGGTTACCACTGAAGCGTTGCCGGCGCCGTTGTCGTATGAACAAGTCATCAGCGACTTCTACGACGAAGCCAGTGAATCCCTGGCCGCGCATCTGGATGCCGGACGGGATGTGGCGGTGATCTGCGAAGGTGATCCGTTTTTCTACGGCTCCTATATGTACCTCCACGACCGCCTCGCTGAGCGTTACGAGGCTGAAGTCGTGCCCGGCGTGTGCTCGATGCTCGGTGGCGCTTCGGTACTGGGCGCGCCGTTGGTGTACCGCAATCAAAGCCTGTCGGTGCTGTCTGGCGTGCTGCCCCACGATGAACTCAAACGCCGTCTGGCCGATGCCGATGCCGCCGTGATCATGAAATTGGGCCGCAACTTCACCAAGGTGCGTCAGGTATTGGAAGAGCTGGGCATGGCCGAGCGCGCCTTGTACGTTGAGCGCGCGACCATGTCCAACCAGAAAATCGTGGCCCTGGACCAGGTTGAACCCATGTCGTCGCCGTATTTTTCTCTGATCATTGTTCCCGGCGAGCGGTGGCAAGGCTGATGAATGCTCACCCTCCAGCCATCGTTATTCTAGGCAACGGCAGCCTCGGCACGGCGCGACGCATTCAACAGCTGTACTCGGGCTCGCAGATTCATGGTCTTGCGACGCGGGTCGACGGCGCGGACCTGACCTACACCGAGTTCGGCAGTACCCTGCGTCAGCTGTATCAGCAGGACACTCCAATCATCGCCTTGTGCGCTGCCGGGATTGTCATCCGGACCTTGGCGCCACTGTTGCTGGAAAAAGGCGCAGAGCCGCCGGTGCTGGCCGTGGCTGAAGACGGCAGTGCGGTGGTGCCTCTGTTGGGCGGTTTGGGCGGCGTTAACGTCATGGCCCGCGATATCGCGGCAGGGCTGGATGTGGCAGCGGCCATTACCACCAGTGGCGAATTGCGTTTCGGCACCTGCCTGCTGAACCCGCCGAGTGGCTATGCCTTGGGCGACCTCGAACTGGGCAAGCGTTTTGTCTCTGATCTGCTATCGGGCGAAAGCGTGCGCATCGAAGGCGCGGCGCCGTGGTTGGCCGAGGCGCAGTTGCCCGAAGACCAGCACGCGCAGTTGGCGATTCATGTGAGTTGCGCCGAGCGGGAACCATCATCGAACGAATTACTGATTTATCCGCGCAGCGTGCTAGTGGCGGTGAGTGCGTCTGGCCCTGAGCTGGCATCCCGCGTTCGCGGGGCATTGCATACCTCCGGCATTGCCGTTCAGTCATTGGCGTGCTTGCTGGCGAACGATACGCAGATGGCCGATCCTGAGCTGCACCAAGCAGCGACTGAATTGAACGTTGCGCTGCGATTTGTTGCCGCGCAAACCTCTGCCAGTGAGTTGGCGCAACAGGCATTGCCGCAGTTGCTGGCGCCGATCTGTGTCGGTGATGACATTGCTATCGTGGTTGCTCCGCAGCCGTTGGACGTGCAGGGGATCGGCCGTGCACGCGGGCGTTTGGCGGTGATCGGTCTCGGTCCTGGTGCGGCAGAATTGATGGTGCCTGCGGTCAAGGCAGAGCTGGCGCGGGCTAACGATATTCTCGGTTATGAAACCTACGTGCGCATGGCCGGGCCATTTCGCACTGACCAAGTGCAGCACTGTACGGATAACCGCGAAGAAATGCAGCGCGCGCGCCATGCCTTCGAACTGGCCGCTCAAGGGCGTTCAGTGGTGGTGGTGTCGTCGGGCGATCCCGGCGTATTCGCCATGGCCTCCGCCGTGCTTGAGGCGCTGCATGAGTCGAGCAACGCCGAATGGCACGCGGTTGATCTGGAAATTTTGCCGGGTGTTTCGGCATCCCTGGCGACCGCAGCACAGGCGGGTGCGCCACTGGGTCACGATTTCTGCGTGATGTCGCTGTCGGACAACCTCAAACCGTGGGACGTGATTGAAAGGCGCCTGGAACTGGCGTCTCAAGCGGACTTGGCCTTGGCCTTTTACAACCCCATTTCCCGCTCGCGCCCTTGGCAGCTTGGCCGCGCCCTGGAAATTGTCCGCCAACATCGCACTCCTCAAACCCCCGTCACCCTGGGCCGCGATATCGGTCGCCCTGGGCAAACACTGCGCGTGATCACACTGGGCGAACTGACTCCGGACCAAGTGGACATGCGGACCATGGTGCTGATCGGCTCATCCACCACCTGCACGTTCCCGCGAGCTGATGGCGGTCGTTGGGTGTATACGCCAAGGTGGTATGGGGAAAAGCCGCAGGGGTGAATTTGGTTCAAGCTTTCTGTAGGAGATTGCGCCCCGTCTTCGACACTGCGCTGTCGCGCAGCAAACACAAGGCCTGTAGGAGCTGCCGAAGGCTGCGATAGGCCGGGGTCGCGGGCGACCGGTAGGACCTTCAGCGGGATGACGAAAGCGACCGGTTCCCGGTCGATCGCAGCCTCCGGCAGCTCCTACGGATGGTCGTGTCGGTCTGTTGTTTTTGGAATTTAAGTCGTACGAAAAGTCTTTGGTTTGAGGGGTAAAAGACTTGATGTCATAGGGCGGATTTCGTTGAATTAGCGATGAAATATCAGAGCGCTGCGTATTCAGCTGCCTGGCAGTGGTATTGGGAATTTTAGAAATATTTGACGTCCCTGTTAGGGAGTGAAAAACGATCAGAAATATGCGCTAGTTTAATTGCTGCCCAACAAGGGCGGTCATTAAATTAAAAGGATTTGCATATGAACAGTCACATCGAAACCGCAGACCGTATCCAGGGTCTTCTCAGTTATATTGCAGACTGTGAACTGCCTGACGAGTACTCGGCTGCGGCTGAGCTTAATAGTTCTGTACTTCGCCGGTCCCGTCGTTCGTTGGCCGTGGACGAAAAAACACAAAGTGCGGCTGTCGTCGCCAATAACATAGTCTCCTTTGTTGCGGGTATGTCGAAGCAGAACAAAGAAGATATAAAAAACTCCATTTTGCTTGCAACGTTGGTAGCCAATAAGGCATGCCCTGAGTTATCGGGTCAACGTTGGTATACAAAATATATGGAAGTACTGTCCAAAGCGTGTGCCTGGGTTCCAGGTGGCTGGAAATATGTCGATTTTACGGCCACCGAACAAAGGTTCACCATGGACGAAGTGGGTATAAGTATTCTCTCGAAAGCCGTGGCTGCGGTGGCAGCTCCCGGCGCCGGCGCTATGCTGCTGTTGGGTGTTGCTCAGCAGGCGATTGAGGCACTTCAAGCCAATCAAAAACCGCTAAAACTATTTGAAC
>NZ_JAMFRV010000086.1 GCF_026224925.1 Pseudomonas sp.
ATGCAAAGCAAGCAAAATTCTGATCGTTCCATGCCGTTAACCGAGCGGCTTACGCTGGTGCTGATAACTCACAATCGCCCGGCTTTTTTACAGCGGGCATTGCAGTATTACAGTGATTTTCCTTGTACCGTGCTGGTGCTCGACTCGTCATCCGTTGCCGATGAAGCAATTGAAGAGCGTTTTCCTCACGTTAAGTACCACCACCTCCCACAGTTTTCCTATACGGAGCTGAGCGCGAAGCTGGTTCATGGTCTGTCTTTAGTAACCACTGCGCATATGCTGTTCGCGGCCGACGATGATTTTATTTTGCATGGCGCCATCACTGAGTCTGTGGAGTTTCTCGAAACAAATCCAGATTACGGTGTGTGTTACGGCTACAGTTTGATGTATCAAGTCAGCGACAACAGCGTGCAATATTACCGCCGCGATAAAAAGGTACAGGAGGATTATTCATCTGACCGTCCCGAGCAGCGTGTGCATGAGTTTTTCAGCAACTACATACCTCCGTTCTATTCGGTTACGCGCACAGAGTTACTTCGCAAATGGTTTGACATTGCGCCTAAAGACATCAACCTTGAATGGGGCGAAATTGGCCACGCCTACTATCTTTTTGTCTCAGCCAAGGCGCGGATTCTTCCAATTCCATACAGCGTGCGCGAAAAAAACTACGTGGTGTCCCAGCACAACACTGACGTGCGCTGGGTGCTGAATCCTACTGACCTCAAGAGAAAGGCAGAACGTGAGCGCTACGCCGAGTTCTTTGCAAGTCTGTCCACGACCATAACCGGTTCGGATCTGGACCAGATCAAGCAAGGGGTGTTGGACAGTTTCGACGTCATGCTCGACAGCTTATTAAAAGGCAATGCACTGGCCGTAGAGCCTATATTCAAGTCTGATTGGACCAGTCCGCTCAGTGGGCCGCTACGTCAATTCGGTCCTTCTCAATACGTTGAGATGCCTTTCTACAATCAAGCTTTCTTTGATCAATTGACCCACATTGAGTTTCTTCTGCATGCGATGCCAGCGGGCCGTCTGCAGCTCGAATTGCTCGAAGGTGTGTGGGCCCGACAGGAGCAGGCGTTACTGATCCACGACACGGACAGTATCAAAACCATCACCGGGCGTCTGTGGCCTGCGATGGACCGTAGTCCTTTCAATAAAGAAGTAGTTAACCGTCTGGCGCATAACCTGAAGCTTTTGGATGAGCGAGAAGAGTCCAAAGCGATGTTCGATTGGGTGCAGCGTCTGGAGGCGGTGTCCGTTGAAAACAGGGGCGTCCAGCTAGCGCAGATGCCTTCCGGTCGTTTACTCAACTGGTTGCAAGCACGTTCGCCAAGCGCTAACGAAGCGGGTGCGATTGCGGCGCATCTAGCGGCGCACGCTGGCGGGCCCCAGTTTTGTCTCTTGCTGTTGAACCTGGACAACGACAACAACAAACTGCAGATAACCCTCGACAGCCTGATGGAAAGCTCGTTTAGAGCGTTCAAAATAGTGGTATTCACTACCGGTGCGCCTGCAACTAGTACCTCTGCCCAAGACATGTTGCATTTTATCAAAGTGTCCCCGGACAACTACGTTGATAAGCTCAATCAAGTCGCTCGACAAACCCCTTGCGATTGGTTGCTCTTGGCCAACGGCGGTGATCAATTCACCGCGAGCGGTTTATTGCTGGCGAGCCTGGAATTGTTGGCTGCGCCCGAATGTCGCGCTGTGTTTGCCGACGAAATTCAACGCACGCCTAATGGTGCGCTGGTTAATGTATTCCGCCCCGGTTTCAACCTTGATCTACTGCAAGGTCTGCCCGCGTTGATGTCCCGGCATTGGTTGATCCGTAAAGACGTGTTTGTCGGCGTAGGGGGGTATTCTGCTGACTTTAGCAAGGCGCTGGAGTTTGATTTGCTGTTACGGATTATTGAGCGCGGCGGTATGGCGTGGTTGGCCCATTTGGACGAGCCGTTACTGATCTGCGAAGAGACCGCGATAGAAGAAAATAACCAGGAGCGTATGGCGTTGAGCCGCCACCTGACGAGCCGCGGCTATAAGGGGCATGTCAACTCGGTTCTGCCAGGGGCTTATCAGATTGACTACCGTCACGTAGAGCGCCCTTCGGTATCGATTATCGTGCTCAGCCACAATAATCTTGAATCACTAAAACGTTGTGTGGCCAGCGTATTGTTGAAGACCCGCTACAGGCACTATGACGTGCTTGTCGTTGATGATCAGAGCACCGATATCGAGACAGTCTCCTGGTTGGCGCTTCAGGAATATGCCGGCAGCCGTACGCGTGTGATGCGCAATGAACAGGGTCTCAATGCGTCAGCCCTGCTCAATCAGGCTTGCCGCCAGGCCAAGGGCGAATACCTTCTGCTATTGGCAGATAACAGCGAAGTTGTGAGCCCGAACTGGGTCGAACTGTTGCTTAACCAGGCCCAGCGTCCAGAAGTCGGCGTTGTGGGTGCCAAGCTAATAGAGCAAGACGGCACCATTACTCAGGCCGGCTTGATTCTCGGCTTTGACGGCGGCATCGGTTCGGCGTTTGTTGGCGAGAAAAAAGACGCCAAGGGCTACATGCACCGTCTGCTGTTGGAACAGAACTATTCCGCCGTGTCGGCAGCCTGCCTAATGGTCCGCAAAGCGCTGTTCGACGCAGTCGGTGGCCTGGACGAAACCGATTTCACCGAGGCTTACAGTGACGTCGATCTGTGCCTGAAGATCGGACAAAACGGTTACATGACCGTTTGGACGCCGCAGGTAGAAATCATTCACCCAGGCACGATGCCGCACTCTGACGCTGCTCTTGAGAAACTGCGCAGCAAGTGGAACGCTCAGTTTGCTCACGACCAAGCCTACAACAGCAACCTGGCCCTGACAGGCAAAGGGTTCACCCTCGGCAACCCGTCCAGTGTCAACTGGGCGGCGCTGCTCGGTTAAGTCAGGTACAGGTCAAAGGACTCACGGCATGTTCAACGGCAAATCGATTTTCATTTCAGGCGGCACCGGCTCGTTCGGGCGTAATTTCATTCGCCGCTTGCTTGAGCAGTATCAGCCCAAGCGCGTGGTGGTGTTCTCCCGCGATGAGCTTAAGCAGTACGAAATGCAGCAGACGTTTAACGCGCCGTGCATGCGTTATTTCCTCGGCGATGTGCGCGATGCCGAGCGTTTGCGGGTAGCGATGCGTGGGATCGATTACGTGGTGCATGCCGCGGCCCTGAAACAGGTGCCGGCGGCGGAATACAACCCGACGGAGTTTATTCGGACCAACGTCAATGGCGCGGAGAATATTATTGCCGCCGCCATCGACAACGGTGTGAAAAAGGTGATTGCCTTGTCCACCGACAAGGCTGCCAGCCCGATCAATCTGTACGGCGCGACAAAGCTGTTATCAGACAAATTGTTCGTCGCGGCGAACAACATTGCCGGTGATCAATCGACACGGTTCTCGGTGGTTCGCTACGGTAACGTGGCCGGCTCCCGTGGGTCAGTGGTGCCGTTTTTCAGCAAGCTCATCAGCGAAGGTGCCCGGGAATTACCCATCACCGACGTACGCATGACGCGCTTCTGGATCACTCTCGATCATGGTGTGCAGTTCGTGCTGGACAGCTTTGCCCGGATGCACGGCGGTGAAGTGTTTGTGCCAAAAATTCCGTCGATCCGCATTGTTGATCTAGCGAAAGGCATGGCGGCACACCTGCCACACAAGAACGTCGGAATTCGGCCAGGGGAAAAACTCCATGAGTTGATGGTGCCGTTGGACGACGCGCGCATGACCATCGAATTCAAGGATC
>NZ_JAMFRV010000087.1 GCF_026224925.1 Pseudomonas sp.
GGCGCGTAATTCGGTGTAACCCACGTTCAGTTGCGCCATGTCGCGCTCGGCCTTGGCCTGCACCAGCGCGGCTCTGGCTTGTTGCTTTTGGGTGGAAATTACCGTGATTTGCCGCTGGGTCGCCAGCATTGAAGCCTGGGCCTTGGCGCCGTTGGCCTGTGCGGTTTTAAACGTTGCGTCGACACGCTGCGCACTTTCAACCGAGACCGCTTGTTGCCCAACCAGCTTTTGATAACGCGTCTGGTCATCACGAGAGCGCACGGTTTCGGCGTTGGTCGCATCAATACTGGCTTTGGCTTGGCCGATTACCGCATATTGCAGCTGTTCAGTAGCATCCAGATTGGCCAGCAACGCTTCCTGTGCAGCTACCGCGCCCTCAGCCTTATTCAACGCCGCAACGTAGTCACGGTCGTCGATTTTGACCAGTAAATCACCGGCGTGTACCCGCTGGTTATCGGTCACTTTCAACTCGATGATGTAACCGGAAACCTTCGGCCCGATTACCGTGACATCGCCGCCAATATAGGCATCATCGGTTGACTCGATAAAGCGCCCGACGGTCCACCAGCGCACTGCAAAAACCACCGCACACACCAGCGCCGTGGTCACTACAACGATCACCAGCACACGCTTGAGTGTCAGGCGGCTTTTTTTCTGAACGACCGCCGAGCCAGTTTCACCCACGTCAGTTGAGCTATTCATTGCAAGGTCATCCATTGGATGCAGGAATGGAGATTGATTGGCGGCTGAGCCAAGCGACGTAAACGTCCGTTTCGAGGTCTCTTCATGGTCGCTGCCTCCGTAACATAATATATCATTAAATTATGGTCGTAATATATGTGGGTGAGTCACATGGCGCAAGTCACTAAGTGAGCTTTTGGTCAGGCCGCCAAAATACAGGGCGGTTGAAACGCGGGGCGTGAACGCAGAGGATGGATCGTTAGGTGAACACGATTTGTAGAAATTTCCATGTTTTGAGAAACCACTAGGAGAACCCCATGAGCATGACCACGGCCTATGCCGAAATCGAACCCAGCCGTGCAGAGGTTGATGCGCTTCAAGGGCCGACGTTGATCGAGTTCGGCACCGTATGGTGCGGCCATTGCAAGGCGGCACAGCCACTGCTGGAGGCAGTAATCGCTGATTACCCGCAAGTCCGTCACTTGAAAGTCGAAGACGGCAGCGGGCGTCGCCTGGGGCGTTCGTTTCAGGTCAAGTTGTGGCCGACGATGATTTTCTTGTGCGAAGGCAAAACGCTCGCCCGACTTGTGCGGCCCACCAACGTCAGTGAAATAGAAGAAGCGTTCGAGCAGCTCACCGGCGAGTGCTGAAGATCTGCTACCGCCGATGACTGCCCCTGTCGACGAGACAGGGGCCTGCGTTATTCAATCTAGGCACACCGCCTATTGTTATTAAAAAAGCAGATAGTCTTTGTCCAGAATGGGACTGTGTCTAAGTAGACGAGCGGCCTACTATTCTCCTCGCCAACCAGCAAAACCCAAGCAAACAAATGAATCACCCAAGCGTGCAAGAACCTTGTGATGACCCCGGCTGTTTGCAACTTCTGAACTAATAGGACTAAGAACATGAAAGCTTCAGTGTTGATGTTATTGATGTGTGTGTCTGCAGTCAGCATGGCCGATGAAAAAATTGAAGCCACTGCGCAGCAACAACCGGCCGTTGAAGAGTACACCTACTCAATGAATCTCGACGTTGCCAAAGTGTTGTCAGTTAGCCAAGTCTCTTCGGGCTGTGAAGCAGCCCCGGTGCAAATGAACTACTTGGACTCGGCGGGTAATCAGCACATTGTTCAGTACTTGGAAATGGGCACCGGCTGTGCAAACGGCTAATCTAACTTCGAGGTTTTAATTGCCGATACTTAAAATAACGTCATTAAAAAAGGCCCTGTCATGCAGCGCCTTTTTTTTGTGTCTGGAAAAGAACGAAGTCATCACTAACTAAGCAGATAACTCTGTCGATCGCTGAGTGCACGCATCGTCGTAAGCCACATAAAGACGCTCTGCAATCTGGCTTTTAATAGCCTTGCCACTTTCCAGCCCAAAAACGAAACCTTCGGCTTTACCACCGGCGCGGTTCAGGTCTTCGGCTGTTCCGGCCTGAGTGATTGCGTCCAGCAATCTTTCGGCGTCTGGCATTACGCCCTTTGGTAGCGCGATCCCGTCGAGGTTCATTGTCCGATCCCTTCCTGAGAGTTCGTGGCGCTGTCGAAGCGGCAGGGCTGCATGCGGTGTTGGTCAATCATGATCAATTCCTTTAAGCGGGGTACTGCGTAAAAGCACAGGCCGCGATGGTAGGCCACGGCCACTCGCTTTGCGAGCAACAATGATTTTTCAGTCCGGCATAGCGGTTAAGTCACCAAAACGCCCGGACGTAATTGATCAGCGAATGATCGGCCCAATCGCGTAAAAACATGTTCTCAGCGTTGCCCGCATACCGCGCCAGGTAGTCAAAGCGTGCTTTCTGCTGGTCCTGGTGGATCAGTGTCGGCGACAAATCGCCCTGAGTCACACCATATCGGTCGATATAACCCAACCCCTGGATGTGCTCAAAGCCCAAGCTGGCGGGAACCAACTCGGTGACCACATCGCAGCAGTCCACCAGTCGGGCGACACGCAAGCGCGTATTGGCAGACACATGCTCGGTAAAGTCCGGATCACCCACGCGCGGTGAACCCAAGGCGACCAGAAAGTCGGCGTTGGCGGGCTCTGCCAGCAGGGTGGCGATGGCAGCGCCCACGCTATGCCCGGTGATGGTAAGCGAAGTTCGTTGATGGGCTGTTTCCTCCAGCCATTTTTTGATCGAAGGCCACAGCCCCAGCGCAGCATTGGCGAACC
>NZ_JAMFRV010000088.1 GCF_026224925.1 Pseudomonas sp.
ACCCGTCGTGCGTACCTACCAAGTCCAAGTGCTGGTGGTCCATATCAGCCTGTTCGACAATCAAAGCCATCAGCCCATCTGGAGCGCAAGCGCCGAAGCAGCAGCAGGCGGTGGTGATGAATCGAGCCGCGCCAATGCCTTGCGCCAAGCAGTGAGCCAGGCCCTGGCGACCTACCCACCTTCATAAGTGTGAATGGGGGGTCAATCCCAGCCAAACCAACCCCGCCGCCCTCGATACCGCCATTCGCCAAACCGTCGCCAAAGTGCTGGAGCAGTATCCGCCGCATTGATCGTGCCTTGATGTATGGAAACTCTGTGGAGCCCCCTACATTCTTGACTACACTGCCCCTCATACGGATGAGTTAGCCACGGCTTTGCCGAAGGGGTGCTAGATGTCTCTCCCTGTTAATGCCTTTGCTGGCAGGGTCCGGCAGCGGGGCGTCATTGGTTTGGTTGCAGCCATAACCTTGGGTCTGGCCGTGCTGTGCATGCTGCTGGTGATTGACAGCGGCCGGTTGTATTTGGAGAAACGCAGCCTGCAACGGGTCGCCGACATGGCAGCGCTGGAGGCTGCGACACGCCTAGGACAATGCACGCCGGCAACGACCGCCGCCACGTATGCCATTGCAGCAGCCACGCGTAATGGCTTTACCGTCACCGATACCACCAGAACCCTGACGACCGATTGCGGCACCGTCGCGCTCGGCGCCAACAACCTGCGCGCATTCAGTCTTAATGCCAGCCAAAATCAGGCCATTCGGGTAGTGGTCACGCACTCGGTGGCCAAAAGCATCGCCGCCGGGATTGGCGCATTGTTTCCGGGCGGAACGTCGGATACAAACATCAACCTGAGCGCCACGGCAGTTGCTGCGGTACCGCCGCCGTTGGCAATGCTGACAATACGCAGCACCTTGCTGGTGGTGGACAGCAGTAAATCAGCGATTTTGAATGCGTTGTTTGGCGGGCTGCTTGGCTCAACGGTGAATCTCAGCGCAGTAGGTTGGAACGGCTTGATTAACGCCAACATCAGCCTGCTCGGTTATCTGGACCAACTGAAGCTCGACCTAGGGATCACCGCGGTCGGCTACACCCAAGTACTGGGGACCACGGTATCTGCGGGCCAGTTGATCCAATCGGCGATTACCGTGCTCGACCCTACGGGCACGTTGGGTGCGACGGCATCCATCGCCAGCCTGCAAGCGCTCAAGGCTGCAGTCGGCACCACCAGTGTGTCACTTGGGGATTTACTGCAAGTCAAAGGCGGTTCAGAGACGGCTGGGCTCAACACCAACCTGCAACTGTTTCAACTGGTTGAAGGCCTAGTGCAGCTATCAAACAAAAGTAACGGACTGGTCGCTACTCAGACGATTAATCTGGGTGTGGCCATCATCACCTCCAGCATTAAAGTCCTGCAACCACCGCAGATATCAGCCGTGGGCAACCCGGCCCTGGCGGCGCTCGATCCGCTAGGGCCCGACCGAATTTATGTACGCACAGCGCAGGTGCGGGCATTAGTGTCATTCAATCTGCCGGTATTGGGCGACGTGGCTTCGGTAGCCAGCGCTGTGCTAAACCTGGCCGCACCGATCACCGATGTCTTGAATGACGTGCTGAATTTAAATCTCGCCGGAGCTGTCAATGCCGTTGCTTGCGCACTAGGCGCATCCTGTACTTACACCGATTTGCAGTTGTTTCCCACGCCGGAAGTCGACGTGAGCCTTGACGTTGCCAGTGGCGAAAGTTACGTCACCGGCTATACCTGCGCCTCGCCTACCAACAAAACCCTGACCACCCAAACCAAGACATCCGTCGTTACGCTCAATGTCGGACAGATCCCTGCCACCGCCATCCCGTCTGGCAGCACAACGCCGCTGCCAGCCATCGTCGCCCTGCCTATTCCTGTACTCGACATTGGCACTAAGACTCGGGTGTGTTCGATTTTGGCGGGTTGCAGCACGTACCGCACACCGATGGTAGGCGGCGGTATCGGTATCAGCGCCAACACCTCCATTGCGCAAACGGTGGACGCCAGCTCGCCGCCGACGTTTAGCTCGCCCAACCTGCCCGACATTACCCAACCGCCGTATTACAAGACGTACGACACCAGCAACATCATCAGCAGTTTGTCGACCACCATCGCCGGTGTTCATGTGGATATGTACAAACCCACCACCGGCAATAGCAACCTATTGGGCAATTTGGTCAGCGTGGCGGGCACAGTACTCACGAGCATCACTGCCGCCCTGCAAACCCTGATCACCAGTTATTTAAGCCCGCTGCTCGATACGCTGCTTAACACGCTGCTTGCCAGTCTGGGGATCAATCTCAACGAGGTGGACGTGGGCGCCAACCTCAGTTGCAGCGCGGGCCAGGCCTCACTGGTGATCTAGGCCACCTAGCGCTAGCGGCAAGGCAATTCGAAACCGTGCGCCGTCGGCGGCGTTAGTTACACTTAGGCGTCCACCCATCTGCTCGACGATGCCATAGCTGACTGACAACCCAAGCCCGGTGCCGACACCCACCGGTTTGGTGGTGAAGAACGGCTCGAAAATACGCTCTACCAGACGCGGATCAATACCGCTGCCGTTGTCTTCCACCGATAACCACACCGTCTGCTCATCACGCTCCACCTGCAGCGCGATCCACGGCTGGAAGTCGTGATCGGCTTCGCGCTTGGAGAGCAACGCATCGCGAGCGTTGACCATCAGGTTGATCAGCACTTGCTCCAACTGATCCACGTGCCCGCGCACCTGAACCGGCTCGTCAAGCACCGAGACCCTCAGTTCGACCCCCTTGCCTTTCATGCCCTCGGTCAACATAGCCACGGTGCCCTCCACCGCCAGCACTGGATCGAATAATTGCTGCTCTATCTCCGAGCGGCGACCAAACACCCGCATGTGATCCACCACCCTCGCCGCGCGCTTGACCTGAGCGTCGATGCGATTGAGTTTTTCGGTCAAGTAATCAACCTGTATGTCGCCATTGCTCAAGCGCTTGAGCACGTTGACCACCGCCATGCTCATGACGTGCAACGGCTGGTTGATTTCGTGGGCAAGGCCAGTCGCCATTTCGCCCAGAGTGGCCATCTTTGCGCTTTGCGTCAGTTGCATCTGCGTACGACGCATCTCAGTGTTATCGCGCCCCACGGCCTGAATTTCCAGCAAGACGCCGTTCGCATCAAAAACCCCGCGGTCCGCCCACGCCCACCACGCGTGCTCGCGGCCAGGCAATTGCAGGCAGATTTCCGCCGTGCTCACCGGCGACTCCGGGCTAAGTTGGCTGATGCGCTGGACGAACGCTTCGCGCTGCTCCTGCGACAACCAATCCCCCAAATTGACCCCGGCAATCTGCTCCGGCGAGCATTCCAGGTACTTGGCCAACGGTCGATTGCCGAAGCTAAGAATCAGTTCCGGCGAATAA
>NZ_JAMFRV010000089.1 GCF_026224925.1 Pseudomonas sp.
CGTGGCCGCGGCGGGTGCTGCCGGTGCAGTGGTCGCCGCCGGAGCAACTGGGGCAACTGGATCAGTCGTTGTTATGGCCCTAAGCACGATACCGGGCACATCGGCAGCCTGAAGATTAAAACTGCCCGCAAAAAATAAAACACACAGCAACGCAACGCTCTTGAACTTCAACAAAACTCTGGCCCCTCCAATACTTAATTCACCAATAACCTGAACCACCCTGGAACTGATAGGTATTTGCCCGGCAAGTTCGGTTTACCTGCGCCAATATCGTCCGTAAACAGCAACGAACCTTTTGCCACAGCGCCTCGTCGTAAGCTCATACCGCTGAAGTTGTAACAGCATTTTTGTCTGGCCGAGGTGACATTGAATGCTCATTCATCCGAAAGCTCGCTATAAGCCCTACGAATCAGCTGCTGGGGGGTGGGGCTCGGCCAAATCGGTGATGGAGATTCTCTGGCGAGAACAGGCATTCGCCAAAGCACCTGGCGCACTGTTCAAACAGAATAAACCCGGAGGATTTGCCTGTGTCAGTTGCGCGTGGGCCAAACCTGGCAAACCGCATCACTTGGAATTTTGCGAAAACGGTGCAAAAGCCACCGCTTGGGAGCTGACATCGCTAAAGACCGGCCCAGAGTTTTTCATGCGGCACACGGTCAGCGAACTCCTGCAATGGACCGACTATGACCTGGAGCAACACGGGCGCCTGACCCATCCCCTGCGTTACGACCGCGCCAGCGACAAGTACTTGGAAACCACCTGGGAAGAGGCGTATCACGACATTGGCGCACAACTCAGGGCCATGGAACCCGAAAGCGTGGCATTTTACGCCTCGGGTCGCGCCTCGCTGGAAACCTCGTTTATGTACCAATTGTTCGCCCGTGCTTATGGCAACAACAATCTGCCCGACAGTTCGAACATGTGTCACGAAAGCACCTCTGTCGGTCTGCAGGAAAGTATCGGTGTACCGGTAGGTACGGTGACGCTGGCGGATTTTGAACTCACGGACTGCATTTTCTTTTTTGGCCAAAACGTCGGCAGTAATAGCCCGCGCATGCTTCATCCATTGCAGGAAGCGCGTAAACGCGACGTGCCAATCATTACTTTCAACCCACTGCGTGAGCGCGGGCTGGAACGCTTCGTCAATCCACAATCGCCGGTTGAAATGCTCGGGCTTGAATCGACGGTGATCAGCACGCAATACCACCAGGTGGCGATTGGCGGTGACACCGCTGCCGTCATGGGCATCGCCAAAGCACTGTTCGAGATGGACAAGGCCGCGCTGGTCAAAGGCGAACCCGGGGTGATCGATCAGGCGTTTATTGCCGAGCACACCGAAGGTTTCACGGAGTTTGCTGCCGCGGTGCGCAGCTGCGAGTGGGACGCGCTGGAGTTGCGGGCGGGACTGTCACGCAGCGCAATGGAAGCGGCAGCCACGGTATACGCCCGCAGCGAGCGCACGATGTTCGTCTATGGGATGGGCCTGACTCAGCATCGCCACGGCGTGGAAAACGTGCAAATGCTGGTCAACCTGTTGTTGATGCGCGGCAATATCGGCAAACCCGGTGCAGGGATATGCCCGGTGCGCGGTCATTCCAACGTTCAAGGGCAGCGCACGGTAGGCATTACCGAGGACCCTAAAAAAATCCCTGTGGATAAAATCGAAGCGTTGTTCGGTTTCCATGTACCCGAGAAAAAAGGACTGGCCACGGTCGATGCGTGCGAAGGCATTCTGAACGGCAGCGTGCGGGGGTTCATTGGGCTGGGCGGAAACTTTCTGCGCGCCATTCCTGATACCTCACGCATGGAACCCGCGTGGCAAAACCTGCATTTGAATGTGCAGATCGCCACCAAGCTTAACCGCACTCACTTGGTAACAGGCGAGCAAAGCTGGTTGTTGCCGTGTTTGGGCAGGATCGAAATTGATCGGCAAAATGACAAGGTTCAGGCGTATAGCACTGAAGACAGCACCGGCTGTATTCACGGCTGGTGGGGCAATAGCGAACCGGTCAGTGAGCATATTCGGGCAGAAACATCGATCATCGCCGGGTTGGCCTTAGCGACGCTGTCTGGGATCGAACGTATCGATTGGGAGGCATGGCGCGGCGATTACTCGCAGATTCGCTCAGCCATTGCCACGATTTATCCGGAGATTTTTCACGACATGGAGACCCGAATGTGGGAACCCGGCGGATTCCATCGCCCCGTTTCTGCCGCCGAACGCACATGGAAGACACCCAGCGAGCGCGCGCAGTTCATTGCTCCAAAAACACTTAACGAAGACCCCGACGTCAATCCCGGACCAGAGCGACGTGACGTGCTGCAACTGATGACGCTGCGCAGTAACGACCAATTCAACACCACCGTCTATGGCTACGAAGATCGCTTTCGTGGGATCAGCGGGACTCGCAGCGTGATTTTCATGAACCGTAACGACATCGTGCGTTTAGGGTTCAGCGCCGGGGATTGGGTAATGATCACCACCGCAATCGAGCCCGAAGTGACTCGCGAAGTCGGCCCGATGCAGATCGTCGCGTATGACATTCCCGAAGGCTGCAGCGCGGGTTATTACCCGGAATGCAACCCGCTGGTGCCGCTGTGGCACCACGCCGAGCGCAGTAAAGTGCCAGCGGCAAAGTCGGTGCCGATTACCCTGCGCAAAACCTTGCCGAGCACTGAAGACCTTGAGCATGCGGTGCCGGATAAAGATCAAATTCATTGATATCTATCCTGTAGGAGGGTTTACCGATAACTCACGACACCTGCTTGATGGTAGAACAACCGCAGGCAAATGACTGTTTGATACCTATTGGAGACCTCGTGATGTCTAACGCCGAAACTCGTCCACCCCTTCCGCCTTTCACTCGGGAGTCCGCCATTGTGAAAGTTCGACTCGCCGAAGATGGCTGGAACGGTCGCGACCCGGAAAAGGTTTCACTGGCTTACACCCTCGATACCAAATGGCGTAACCGCGTCGAGTTCGCCAACAACCGCGAAGAAGCCAAAGGGTTCCTGACGCGCAAGTGGGCTAAAGAGCTGGATTACCGCTTGATCAAGGAACTGTGGGCCTTTACTGACAACCGCATCGCAGTGCGTTACGCCTACGAATGGCACGATGACTCGGGCAACTGGTTTCGCTCGTACGGCAACGAGAACTGGGAGTTTGCTGAGAACGGTTTGATGGCCAATCGTTTTGCCTGCATCAACGACATGCCCATCAAGGAGTCCGAGCGCAAATTCCATTGGCCGCTGGGTCGCCGGCCTGATGATCATCCAGGCCTTTCTGATCTGGGCCTGTAACGCGCCAGGATCAGCCAGAAATCAGCACGGAAGCGGGCCGATAGATGGCATCGATCAATCAGTCACCAATAGCTATTGGATAAAACCATTCCAGGCTCTTAGGCTGAGATGGCTAAGACCGTGCAGCGGTCATCCACAGTAGCGCTCTGGCGTGTTGACGTGAGAGCGAACGAGGTGCAAGTGCAAGATCGGATCCTGATGGACAGCTACTCTCGCAAGGTCGATTACCTACGTATGTCGGTAACTGATCGCTGCGATTTTCGCTGCGTCTATTGTATGGCCGAAGACATGCAATTCTTGCCGCGCCAACAAATCCTGACCCTGGAAGAGATTTTCCAGTTGGCCGAACGCTTTGTCGCGCTGGGTACTCGTAAAATTCGCCTGACCGGCGGCGAGCCACTGGTCAGGCCCGGTGTGGTCGAGTTATGTCGGCAAATCGCCGCGCTGCCAGGCTTGCGCGAACTGTGCATGACCACCAATGGCTCGCAACTGGGCAAGTTGGCTGGCCCGCTATTCGATGCTGGCCTCAAGCGCCTGAACATCAGCCTCGACAGCCTGAACCCCGAACGCTTTCGTGAATTGACCCGTACCGGCGACCTGACAAAAGTCATTGCCGGTATCGACGCCGCCAACGCCGCCGGATTTACCCACACCAAGCTTAACTGCGTGGTGATGAAGGGCCGCAATGATCATGAGATCAAGGATCTGGTCAACTTCGCCATCGACCGAAACCTCGACATCACGTTTATCGAAGAAATGCCGCTGGGCATCATCAGCGAGCACAGCCGTGCCGAATCGTTTTTCTCCAGTGAGCAGGTGCGCGAACTGATTGCCGAACGCTACACCCTGATCGACTCTGCGGAATCGACCCAGGGCCCTTCGCGGTATTGTCGTCTGGCCGAAGCGCCGCAGATTCGAGTCGGCTTTATTTCGCCCCACAGTCATAACTTCTGCGCCACCTGCAATCGGGTGCGCCTGACCGTCGAGGGTCGTTTACTGCTGTGCTTGGGCAACGAACATTCGGCCGATTTGAAAACCGTCCTGCGCAGCCATCCGGGTCAGCCGGAGAAACTGGAAAAAGCCATCATCGACGCCATGCAGCTCAAGCCCTACCGCCACAACTTCGAAATCAACGATGATGTGCAGGTCGTGCGATTCATGAACATGACGGGCGGTTGATAGCCGCTGTTCTGAATCGCTTTTGCTGCATAGCCGGGCGCTGCCATGACATCTTTCTCAAGCAATAACCCCTGTTCGATCCTGTTATTGGCAGGCGGTCGCGGCCAGCGCATGGGC
>NZ_JAMFRV010000090.1 GCF_026224925.1 Pseudomonas sp.
TTCCGATCCGATGTATAAGCGCGAAAGCATTCACGACGAAGCGCCGCTGCTGAAAACCCTGCCAACTATCGTGGTGGTGGTGGATGAGTTTGCTGACATGATGATGATCGTCGGCAAAAAGGTTGAAGAGCTGATCGCGCGTATTGCCCAGAAAGCCCGAGCAGCCGGTATTCACTTGATCCTTGCGACCCAGCGTCCATCGGTTGACGTCATCACCGGTCTGATCAAAGCGAACATTCCTACCCGCATGGCGTTCCAGGTGTCGAGCAAGATCGATTCCCGGACCATCATCGACCAAGGCGGCGCTGAACAACTGTTGGGTAACGGCGACATGCTCTACATGCCGCCCGGTACTAGCCTGCCGATTCGTGTGCATGGCGCCTATGTTTCCGACGAAGAAGTGCACCGGGTCGTTGAAGCCTGGAAGTTGCGCGGCACCCCTGATTACAACGAAGAGATTCTGGCTGGCGTTGAAGAACCTGGCAGTGGATTCGACGGCGGCAGTGGCGAAGGCAGCGACGACAGCGAAAGCGATGCGCTGTATGACGAAGCCGTCCGGTTCGTTCTGGAAAGCCGTCGCGCTTCCATCTCGGCCGTGCAGCGCAAACTGAAAATCGGCTACAACCGCGCCGCTCGTATGATCGAAGCGATGGAAATGGCTGGCGTCGTGACGTCCATGAACACCAACGGCTCGCGCGAAGTCCTCGCACCAGCCCCGATGCGCGACTGACCCGAACGGCGTGGTTCTGCGCCGTTCGGACTTCACTGAATTCAAAGAGGAATCCCATGCGCCTTATTCGCATGTTGTTGGTATCTGCACTGGCTTTTTCCGCTGTCTCGGCCCATGCCGACAGCAAAGACGTTGCGCGGCTCACGCAGTTGCTTGAAACGTCGAAAACCCTGTCTGCGCGCTTTTCCCAACTGACCTTGGACGGCAGCGGCACCCAACTGCAGGAAACGGCGGGTGACATGTCCCTGCAGCGCCCTGGCTTGTTCTACTGGCACACCGATGCACCTCAAGAACAAACCATGGTCTCGAATGGCAAGAAAGTCTCGTTGTGGGACCCAGACCTTCAGCAAGTGACGATCAAGACCCTGGATCAGCGCCTGACCCAAACCCCGGCGCTGCTGTTGTCGGGTGATGTGTCGAAGATCAGTGAGAGCTTCGATATCAGCGCCAAGGAAGCCGGCGGTGTGATCGACTTTATTCTCAAGCCGAAAACCAAAGACACCTTGTTCGACAGCCTGCGCCTATCGTTCCGTAACGGCGTGATCAACGACATGCAACTGGTCGACAGCGTTGGCCAGCGCACCAATATCCTGTTCACCGGGGTCAAGGCCAACGAACCGATCCCGGCGAGCAAATTCCAGTTTGATATCCCGAAAGGCGCTGACGTCATTCAGGAATAAGAGGTTTCAAGCGCAGCCCATGGACTTGTTTCGAAGCGAACCGATTGCCCAACCCTTGGCTGCACGCCTGCGCGCAGCCAATTTGGAGGAGTACGTCGGTCAAGAACACCTGCTCGCTCATGGCAAGCCTCTGCGGGAGGCGCTGGAGCAGGGTGCGCTGCATTCGATGATTTTCTGGGGCCCGCCGGGCGTGGGCAAAACTACGTTGGCGCGGCTGTTGGCAAAAGTCTCCGACGCGCATTTTGAGACCGTCTCGGCAGTGCTGGCCGGGGTTAAGGAAATTCGCCAGGCGGTCGAAATCGCCAAGCAGCAAGCTGGACAATATGGCCGTCGTACAATCCTGTTCGTCGACGAAGTACACCGCTTCAACAAGTCGCAACAAGACGCCTTTTTGCCGTACGTCGAAGACGGTACGCTGATTTTTATTGGTGCAACCACCGAAAATCCGTCGTTCGAATTGAACAACGCGTTGCTCTCCCGTGCGCGCGTCTACGTTCTGAAAAGCCTCGACGAAGTGGCACTGTTCAAGTTAGTGCAGCGTGCCCTGACCGAAGACAAAGGCTTGGGCAAACATCAACTGACCTTAAGCGATGAGGGCTTCAAAATGCTCTTGGCCGCCGCTGATGGTGACGGCCGACGTTTGCTTAACTTGCTGGAAAACGCCTCTGACCTGGCGGAAGACGGCACCGAGATCAGCGTCGAGTTGTTGCAGAGCCTGCTCGGCGACAGCCGTCGTCGATTCGATAAAGGCGGCGAAGCGTTTTACGATCAAATCTCCGCATTGCATAAATCCATTCGCGGCTCAAACCCGGATGCCGCGTTGTATTGGTTCGCGCGGATGATCGATGGCGGTTGTGATCCCTTATACCTGGCCCGGCGCGTGGTGCGTATGGCCAGCGAAGACATCGGCAACGCTGACCCACGTGCGCTACCGCTGTGCATGTCGGCGTGGGACGTGCAGGAACGCCTGGGCAGCCCCGAAGGCGAATTGGCCGTGGCCCAAGCCATTGTCTACTTGGCCTGTGCGCCGAAAAGTAATGCCGTGTACATGGCCTTCAAGACGGCGATGCGTGAAGCGACTGAACATGGCTCGCTGGAAGTACCGCTACACCTGCGTAACGCGCCAACCAAACTGATGAAACAGCTTGGTTATGGCGAAGAATATCGGTATGCCCACGATGAGCCCGACGCTTACGCCGCCGGTGAAGACTATTTTCCAGACAGCCTCGAACCGCGTCAGTACTACCAACCCGTACCCCGTGGCCTTGAGCTTAAAATCGGCGAAAAGCTCAAACATCTGGCGGCGCTAGACAGCGCCAGCCCGCGCAAACGGAGAAAGTAGTGATTCAATTGATTCTTGCGGTGTCGGTAGCCGGCATCGCTGGTACATTATTGCGCTTCGCAACGGGCAACTGGGTCAATGCACACTGGCCTCGTCATTTTTACGCGGCGACGATGACGGTCAACCTTGTCGGTTGTTTGATGATTGGCATTCTGTACGGATTTTTTTTGACCCGGCCAGAAGTACCGATTGAGATTCGGGCCGGCATGATTATCGGTTTTGTTGGCGGCCTTACAACTTTTTCATCCTTTTCACTGGATACGCTGCGCTTGCTGGAAAGCGGGCAAGTGCCACTGGCCCTGGGCTATGCGGGTATCAGCGTATTCGGCGGGCTGCTTGCCACTTGGGCTGGCCTGTCTCTGACCAAACTTTGATAAACGAGAGAACGATATGCTCGATTCAAAACTGTTACGTACCCAACTTCAGGACGTAGCGGATCGCTTGGCGTCCCGTGGTTTTACCTTGGACGTAGCCCGCATCGAAGCGCTGGAAGCCCAGCGCAAGACCGTGCAGACCCGCACCGAACAGTTGCAGTCCGAGCGTAATGCCCGCTCCAAATCAATCGGTCAGGCTAAACAGCGCGGCGAAGACATTGGCCCGTTGATGGCAGACGTTGACCGTATGGCTGACGAACTGGCTGCTGGTAAAGTCGAGCTGGATGCGATTCAGGCTGACCTGGACTCGATGCTGCTGAGCATGCCGAACTTGCCCCACGAATCAGTGCCACTGGGTGCTGACGAAGATGACAACGTCGAAGTTCGCCGCTGGGGCGCCGCGCCGACATTTGATTTCGCGCCCAAGCCGCACTGGGAAGTGGGCGAACGCGCCGGAATTCTCGATCTACCCGTCGCCACCAAAATTACTGGCGCGCGTTTCGCCGTCTACAAA
>NZ_JAMFRV010000091.1 GCF_026224925.1 Pseudomonas sp.
GGGACAGGAAACTGTTTGAGGGAGAGGGCGCGGCAATGAACGCCGCGAAATCAGGGCGCAAGGTCGCGATGGTTGATAGCCGTCAGCAGGTCGGCGGTAACTGCACTCATCTGGGCACCATCCCGTCCAAGGCGTTGCGTCACTCGGTCAAGCAAATCATCCAGTTCAACACCAACCCGATGTTTCGGGCGATTGGCGAGCCGCGCTGGTTTTCGTTCCCGGATGTATTAAAGAACGCCGAGAAGGTCATCACTAAACAAGTCGCCTCGCGCACGAGTTATTACGCCCGTAATCGCGTCGACGTGTTTTTTGGCACCGGCAGTTTCGCCGACGAGCGCACAATTGATGTGGTCTGTTCCAACGGCGTAGTTGAAAAGCTGGTGGCCAATCAGGTCATCATCGCTACTGGCTCCCGTCCTTATCGTCCGGCTGATATCGATTTTTCCCACAAGCGTATCTACGACAGCGACACCATCCTCAGTCTCGGGCATACCCCGCGCAAACTGATCATCTACGGTGCCGGGGTTATCGGTTGCGAATACGCATCGATCTTCAGCGGCTTGGGGGTGATGGTCGAGTTGGTGGATAACCGTGAGCAATTGCTGAGCTTCCTTGATTCGGAAATCTCCCAGGCGCTGAGCTATCACTTCAGCAACAACAACGTGATGGTTCGCCATAACGAAGAGTACGAAAAGGTCGAAGGTTTGGAGCACGGTGTGATCCTGCACCTCAAGTCCGGCAAGAAGATCAAGGCGGATGCCTTGCTTTGGTGTAACGGCCGTACCGGCAATACCGACAAACTGGGCCTGGAAAATGTCGGGATCAAACCCAACGGCCGTGGCCAGATTGAAGTCGACGAAAACTACCGCACTAGCATTCCGACCGTTTATGCCGCTGGCGATGTGATCGGTTGGCCAAGCCTTGCCAGTGCCGCTTACGACCAAGGTCGTTCTGCGGCGGGTAGTCTTGTCGACAACGGCAGCTGGCGTTTCGTCAACGACGTACCGACCGGGATCTACACCATTCCCGAGATCAGCTCGATCGGTAAAAACGAACACGAGCTGACCCAGGCCAAAATACCGTACGAAGTGGGCAAGGCATTCTTTAAAGGCATGGCCCGCGCGCAGATTTCCGGCGAGCCAGTAGGCATGCTGAAAATCCTGTTTCACCGTGAAACCCTGCAAGTGCTGGGTGTGCATTGCTTCGGGGACCAAGCTTCAGAGATCGTGCACATTGGTCAGGCGATCATGAACCAGCCGGGCGAAGCTAATTCGATCAAGTACTTCGTTAACACCACGTTCAACTACCCGACCATGGCTGAAGCCTATCGGGTAGCTGCTTACGACGGCCTCAACCGGCTTTTTTGAGCGGCTCCGGCCGGTGGCCTGAGCCGGTCGGGGAGACCGATTTCAGTGATTTCCTAGGGTGGCAGTGGCCAAACCGGGAAAGTCTGTAATCAGGCTGTCTACGCCGAAGTCGGCGAGCCTGCGCATCAGCGCAGGTTCGTTGACTGTCCACACCGACACGTGCAAACCCTGACGCTGGGCTTTTTGCAAGCGTTCAGGTGTGCACAGCGTCCAGTTCAACGCCAATATCGTGCAGCCGTAACTTTGCGCGACCTTCAGTGGGTCGAGCCACGCATATTCGGCGACCAGACCACGAGACAAGTCTGGCGTCAGGTCCAGCGCGGCGCGCAACACTTCTCGAGAGCTCGATGTCACGGTGACTTTGTCCAGCAAGCCATGCCGTTGGGCCATCTCGCGAATAGCCAACACAGTCGCCGCCGCTCGGGTGCGTGAAGCGCTTTTGACTTCCAGTTGCCAGTGGTCGAAATCGCACTGTTCAAACAATTCTTCCAGACGCGGGATGGGACAGGGCTTAATCCACCCTGGACCGCCTTTGCGCGCGTCATACGTCACCAAGTTGGCGGCTGAATGTTCGACAACCTTGCCGCGCCGGTCAGTGGTGCGCTTGAGGGTGGGGTCATGGATGACCATCAATTCGCCATCCAGAGACAGATGCAAATCCAACTCGCAACGACGAACGCCGTGTTTAAGGCATTCCTTGAAGCTGGTCAGGGTGTTTTCCGGTGCTTCGCCTTTGGCGCCGCGATGGCCATAAATAAGCGTCACGTGTACTCCTTGTGGGCGTCAGTCAATTCAAATCAAGGTTAACAAGGGTCGAGCACTGACTGCCCAGCCCGAAAATTCTGTGGGAATTCATTGCAAAGTAGCCAGCACAGGCAACACGCTATCAAGCGTTTTGCTATTCCGGCGTATCACTTTGTTCTTTCGCCAAGCGCCGTTGCTGGGCTTGTCGTTGCAGGATGTGTCGGGCAAGCAGCTGCCGTTGGGCGTCCAACAGATTCTCGAACTCGGTACCGATCTCGTAATTGCCGATCTCGCGGGCGTCGCAATGGGTGACTTTGGCGTTCATCAGCAAGCCCATTGCTTCAGGCAACAACACCATCTTGATCGACAATTGAGTGCCGGCTGGAATGGGCAGGGGATGATGAAATTGCACCCCTCCTTCGGACAGAATGACCAGCTGGGGCTCGCCAATCTTGCCTAGAACGGTGTGCGCAACAACTTGGCCGAGCAGGTCAATGCGTCTGCTCAAGGCTTTCAGGAAGCTGCTCAAGACCCGGTCTTTGTCACACAGTTGGCGCAACAAATGCTGAGACTCGAATTCGCTGACATGCAGTTCGCTGAGCAAGTTAAACAAAGTGGATGAATCCTGCGATGGCGCCTGGTGCGCTAAGCCGGGGCCTGACAGGTGGTTTATTTCCAGTGCGATCGTGTCCTCGATACGGTAGTATTCGCGGCGATCTTCTTCATCTAATGTCGACATGGCGAACCCATGGTAGCGGCGGTGGTCTGAGTGTAAAGCTGCTCGTTGAGCCTCGCCACAAGGACGTTCCCATTCCTCCGAACAAGCCCCTAAATGTTCAGACCTCTTTTTGTATTTATTGGCACGCGTTATACCCGTGCGAAACGTCGTAATCATTTTGTCTCTTTCATTTCCCTGACGTCGATGATCGGCCTTGCCCTTGGCGTGGTCGTGATGATCGTTGTTTTGTCGGTAATGAACGGTTTCGATCATGAAATGCGAACCCGCGTCCTCGGTATGGTGCCTCATGCCACGATCGAGGGCGATCAGCCGATCAACGACTGGCATGCACTGGCAGAAAAGGTCAAGGCTCACCCTGAGGTGCAGGCCGTTGCGCCGTTTACCCAGATGCAGGGTCTGCTGACCAACAACGGTAAAGTGCAGAAGGTGTTGCTCGATGCGATCGATCCGGCCGAGGAGCGCAAAGTCTCGATCATCGATAACTTCATGCAGAAGGGCCGTCTTGACGACCTGACGCCGGGCAGTTTCGGCATCGTGCTGGGTGACAAAGCCGCGACCAATCTCGGAGTTGGCATCGGTGACAAACTGACGTTCGTCACTCCGGAAGTCACGGTGACCCCGGGCGGCATCTTTCCGCGAATGAAGCGCTTTACCGTGGTCGGCATTTTCCATGTCGGCGCAGGTGAGCTGGACGGCTACCTGGGTCTCACCAACCTCACCGATCTGGCGCGCCTGCATCGCTGGAAGCCAGACCAGGTACAAGGCTTGCGACTCAAGTTCGACGACCTGTTCGATGCGCCACGGGTAGCGTGGGAAATCGCCCAGAAACTGGGAGATCACGACTTCTACGCACGTGACTGGACTCGCACCCACGGTAATCTGTATCAGGCTATCCGTATGGAAAAAGCCATGATCGGCTTATTGCTGCTGCTAATTGTCGCCGTCGCCGCCTTCAACATCATTTCTACCTTGGTGATGGTGGTCAACGACAAGAAAGGCGATATCGCTATCTTGCGTACTTTGGGGTCCACACCCGCGCAAATCATGGGCATCTTCATGGTCCAAGGCACGGTGATTGGCGTCGTCGGCACGCTGATTGGCGCTGTGGTGGGGATTTTCGCTGCGCTTAATGTCAGCGCAGCCATTTCCGCTTTGGAAGGCTTGATCGGGCATAAGTTTCTAAGCTCGGATGTTTATTTCATTGATTACCTGCCATCGCAGTTGATGGCCGAAGACGTGGTTCTGGTCTGCGGCGCCGCCTTGGTTTTGAGTTTTCTCGCCACCCTGTATCCAGCCTGGCGTGCCGCGCGCACCCAGCCCGCGGAGGCGTTACGTTATGAGTGAGTCGGGCATGAGTGATAAAGCAGTGCTGAGTTGCCGCAATCTGGGTAAGTCCTACGAGGAAGGCCCGGAGTCTGTGGTGGTGTTGTCGGGCTTACAGTTGGAACTGCATCCGGGTGAGCGCGTCGCGATTGTCGGCAGCTCGGGCTCCGGTAAAAGTACGTTGTTGAATTTGTTGGGCGGCCTGGACACGCCGTCGCAAGGCAGTGTGTGGCTGGCAGGCGAAGAACTGTCCGCACTGGGCGAAAAAGCGCGCGGTCAGTTGCGCAATCGTTCACTGGGCTTCGTTTATCAGTTTCACCACTTGTTGCCTGAATTCACTGCACTGGAAAACGTCTGCATGCCGCTGTTGATTGGCCGCACAGCGATTCCTGAAGCCCGTCAGCGCGCTACGGCATTGCTGCAACGTGTGGGGCTTGGGCATCGACTGGCGCACAAGCCGTCGGAGTTATCAGGCGGTGAGCGCCAGCGCGTCGCGATTGCCAGGGCCTTGGTCAATCAGCCCGGCCTGGTCATGCTCGATGAGCCCACCGGTAACCTCGATCAGCATACGGCTCAGGGTATTCAGGATTTGATGCTGGAGCTCAGCACCTCGTCGCGAACGGCCTTTTTGGTGGTGACCCACGACATGAACCTGGCCAGCCAGATGGACCGCGTGTTGCGCCTTGAAGAAGGCCGCTTGGTCGAAGGCTGACCCATCAACCCGATGCCGGTAATGGTCTCGGGTTTTTCACACTATTTACGGTGCTCCGCGAATGTTCAGACCGTTATCGATCTTTATTGGCACGCGCTATACCCGCGCCAAGCGCCGCAATCACTTTATTTCGTTCATTTCCATGACCTCAATGATTGGCCTCGCGCTTGGTGTGCTGGCAATGATCGTTGTTTTGTCGGTGATGAACGGATTTCAGCAAGAAATGAGTACGCGGATTCTCGGCATGGTGCCGCACGCCGTTATCGCTGGCGTGACGCCGCTGGATGACTGGAAACCAGCCGCCGCTGCGGCCATGAAGAATCCCGAAGTGACCGCTGCCGTAACTTTCACCGAAATGGAAGGCATGTTCTCTTATAAGGGTTCAATGCAGCCAATTCAGGTCAGCGGTGTCGACCCGGCGCTGGAACACGAAGTATCCATCGTTGCTCAACACATCACCCAAGGTCGCCTTGAGGACCTCAAAGCGGGTGAGTTTGGTGTGGTGATTGGCGAAATCACCGCCCGGCGTTTCCGTTTGAATATCGGCGATAAAGTGACCCTTATCGTGCCGGAGGCCAGTACCACGGCCGCAGGCGGGATTACACCGCGCTTACAGCGGTTGACGGTAGTTGGCGTGTTCAAGGTCGGCGCTGAGCTGGACGGCACCATGGCGCTGATCAATGCGGCTGATGCTGCGCAGATTCAGCACTGGCAGCCCAATCAGGTGCAGGGCGTGCGTCTGGCGCTGAAAGATTTGTACACCGCGCCGCAGGTTTCCGCCTCCATCGTCGCTGGCCTGGGGGCCGACTATCGCGCCGATGACTGGACCCATACTCAAGGCAGCCTGTTTAGCGCCATGAAAATGGAAAAGACCATGATCGGTCTGTTGCTTCTGATGATTGTTGCCGTGGCTGCGTTCAACATCATCGCCACATTGATCATGGTGGTGAATGACAAGGGCGCTGACATCGCGATTTTACGCACCATCGGTGCTACTCCGGGGCAGATCATGACCATCTTCATGGTTCAAGGCACCGTGATCGGTATCGTCGGTACGCTGATTGGCGGCGTCCTTGGGGTTATCGCTGCCATCAATGTCAGCGCGATGGTGGGCTGGATGGAGCGGGTCAGCGGCCAGCACATCTTCAGTTCGGATGTGTACTTCGTTAACAACCTGCCTTCCCAATTGCAGGGCGGCGATGTACTGCTGATTTGCAGTGCCGGGTTTATTCTGAGCTTTCTGGCCACCTTGTACCCCGCATGGCGGGCTGCACAGATTCAGCCAGCGCATGCTTTGCGGTATGAGTGACAGGGTTGCATGCATGATGGCCTCTCGGTAGGGGCCAATCGGCGCTGAAAGCCGCGCTTAAACCCTATAAACTTGCCCGCATAATTTAGTCAGGTCGCCGCTATGCATCCCGCAGCCGAACATTCGCCGCTGGGCAAGTCCAGTGAATACATCGCCACGTACACGCCTTCATTGCTGTTCCCGATTCCGCGTGCCGCAAAATGGGCCGAACTCGGTCTGACTGCTGAGACGCTGCCGTATCAAGGCGTTGACTTCTGGAACTGCTACGAGCTGTCCTGGTTACTACCGTCCGGCAAGCCGGTGGTGGCCATTGGTGAGTTCAGTATCCCGGCGGATTCCCCCAATATCATAGAATCCAAGTCATTCAAGCTCTACCTCAACTCGCTGAACCAAACGCCATTTGTTGATCATGCGGCGCTGGTGGCGACCCTTGAGAACGATTTGTCGGCCGCAGCGGGTAAGCCCGTGGGTGTGCGTATTCGCAGTCTGGCGGAGATCGAGAGTGACGGCGTGGCGTCTCTGCCTGGGGTCTGCATTGACGAGTTGGATATCAGCGTCAACAGTTACGAAACTCCGCGCCCGGAACTGTTGCGTTGCGACGATTCGCGAGTTATTGAAGAAAGCCTGCACAGCCACTTGCTCAAATCCAACTGCCCGGTGACCAGTCAGCCCGACTGGGGCAGCGTCGCCGTGGAATATCGCGGTTCAGCGCTTGATCATGCGAGCCTGTTGGCGTACATCGTCAGCTTTCGCCAGCACTCAGACTTTCACGAGCAATGCGTCGAGCGCATTTTTCTCGATCTGCAGCGCCTGCTCAAGCCTGAAAAATTGATCGTTTATGCGCGTTACGTGCGACGTGGCGGACTAGACATCAATCCGTACCGCAGCACGGAAGCGATCAAGCATGAGAATCGCCGGTTGGCGCGTCAATAAACGAAAAAACCCGTCGCCAGGACGGGTTTTTTACGTAAATTGAAACGTCAGCAGATTTAGATGCCGATGTTGCCGAGGGTCTGCACAATATTGCGCAGGGTTACGGCAATGGCCGGGTGCTTCAGTTCGAAGCGCTCCACGGCGAGGTTAACGCCGTCAGCCAAGCTAGCGTCCTGAGTTATGGATTCAAGCTGGATTTTGTCCTCGATTTGGGCCATCAGCTCATGCAGATTCTGACGTTCGGATTCGGAAAGCGGTGGATTTTTCTCCAGTTGCTCGCGCAGGGCATTGAGTTGGTCTTGCAGTTCCCGGGCAGGCATAGCGTGCTCCCTTTGTGAATAGTCTCTGGCATGGACCCCTGCACACGGCGAAAGGTCCTTTATAGCGGTAAGACTAATCCACTCCGGCGCTAAGTGCATGATCTTGATCAAGCAGATGTGATCAGGGTTTCTCACCTTTGCTGCGGCGCAAGCTGATATCAGCGAGGCAGGAAGCCAGCTCCCCCACGTTATCGATCACTGAGTGCACGCCGAGACTGTACAACTGCAAGGTCGCTTGACCGCGACGGTATTCACGTTCAGCGTCGTTCAGTGACTTCCAGTCGTTGGGTGACAAGCCACAGAGTGGACCGCAGGTGGCTAATCCTACCGTCCATAGCCCGGCGTTCAGCCCAGCCTGCAACAGACGCGGTTCGCCGCTGACCAGCACACAACCGTCGAGTTGCTGCACATTCAAACTCATCAGTGCCTGCCACACGGCATCCGGAGCCGGCCACGCAGCGCAACTGTTCGACCGATTGGCCGGTTTGATTAACTTTCCCAACGGCGCTGCGAGTTGTTGGCTCAGCGCTTCTGGTAACTCATCCAGCCAAGCGCAGGGCACGCCCTGGCGGCTCATGGTTTGCAATAATCCCAGCGCGCCCGGCGTAACGTTGGCCCGGTCATTGGGTTCATCTGGTGCGGGCAGCGCGTTGAGCCGCTCTGCACTTAATGACGCGCTGGCGCGAGCGCCAAAGTCCACCAGGCAGCCGCTGAGCCCGAAGAGCAATGCGGTAAAGGCTGGAGCGGGTACAGGTAGAGGTAGGGCGTGTGGCGCAGGCATGTTGGCGTCCCCGAAGTATTCTCCTACGCTACGCAGGCGTTATGACAGTTATGTGAACCTATGAAAGCCGTGCGGGTTATTGATTCTGTGCATTAGCACTATCAGTGTTAGAGAGGCTGCCAAAAAGGCCTCGGTAAGCCTTATACTGCCGGTCTTGACGTGCAGGGCAATAGCCCGCCCCATTTATTAGGAGTGTCAGCTATGCCCGTGACTGGTGCAGGCTTTATCAATCGTCTGGCTCAATTGTGCTTTATGGCCGGTGTGGCTCTGGTCCCGCTGGCGGCTCAGGCGGCAGATGAAGACCCATGGGAAGGCGTCAACCGCGTTATTTTCCGTTTTAACGACACACTTGATACCTACGCACTGAGGCCTCTGGCTCAGGGCTATGACTTCATCACTCCGCAGTTTGTTGAAGACGGTATCCATAACTTCTTCAACAACATCGGTGACGTGCGCAACTTCGCCAACGATGTGTTGCAGGCCAAGCCGCACGCTGCTGGTGTTGACACCGCACGCCTGCTGATGAACACCACGCTCGGTCTTGCAGGCTTCATCGACGTCGGCACCCGCATGGGCTTGCAGCGTAACGATGAAGATTTTGGTCAGACCTTGGGCCACTGGGGGGTTTCAAGCGGCCCATACGTGATGCTGCCGTTGCTCGGCCCTAGTACCGTGCGTGACGGTTTGGCCAAGTTCCCGGACTCGTATGACGCTCCGTATCCTTACATGAACGATATCGGGTGGCGTAACTCGCTTCAGGCGTTGGATATCGTTGATATCCGCGCCAGCCTTTTGTCGGCCGATAAGCTGATCACTGGCGACAAGTACACGTTCATCCGCAACGCTTACTTGCAGAATCGCGAATTCAAAGTGAAAGACGGCAAGGTAAAAGACGATTTCTAATCGTTTTCAACAAAAAAGGCGACCTGCGGGTCGCCTTTTTTATTGACTGAATTTGTTCACGTTGAGGTGCGGACAAAAATAGTATCAATTCATCGAAATAATCGTCAGGCCGAGTTTTTGGCCGCCTTCTTCGTGGTCAGCCAGCCAGACCACCTCGGTTTCAGCTTCCAGCCCCTTGAGTGCCGAGTGCTCGGAATCGATACGTACGCTCAGCTTGTCTCCCACCTTGAAATCCCGTGCCGCCTTCACCTGCATGCCCGAGCTTGACAGGTCGACGCACACTGCCGGGATGATCTGGCCTGCGTACAACAAGGTGATATCAGCATCCACGCGCATGCGGATGTAATCTCTCTTTTCCGCGTAGTCCCGATCATTTTGGCTCATGGCTAGTCCTTCGATTCAGTTGCTGATTTGTCTGTTCTTATAACTCTCTGTGATTTGCGATGTAAAGACTCTAAGCGTCAATAGGCATGAGCTTGAAACGCCCGTCGGATGGGAGTACCGTCTGCGCCTTGAAGGGCACCTCTGAATGGCAAAATATGCGACTAAAAGTCTGTCGCGGCCGTTTTAGAGAGGCTAGAAGCGAATCCAGTAAGCGCTCCGGTTTAACCGGTTTGCCTACGCCAACCTACTCTGGCGCCGTTTGCCCACATGCAGAAAACCAGTGCCACGCTGCTGATAATCGATGACGACGAAGTAGTGCGAGCGAGCATCGCCGCCTATTTGGAAGACAGTGGCTTCAGCGTCCTGCAAGCGAGCAACGGCTTGCAGGGCCTCCAGATTTTCGAGCAAAAAAAGCCCGATCTAGTGATCTGCGACCTCCGTATGCCTCAGGTGGGCGGCCTCGAACTCATTCGTCAGGTGACGGACCTCGCTCCCGACATGCCGGTGATCGTGGTCTCTGGCGCCGGGGTGATGAGCGATGCTGTCGAAGCTTTGCGTTTGGGCGCGGCTGATTACCTGGTCAAACCGCTGGAAGATCTGGCAGTGCTTGAGCATTCAGTGCGCCGAGCCCTGGATCGCGCGCGGTTGATATTGGAAAACCAGCGTTATCGGCAAAAGCTCGAAACCGCTAACCGCGAGCTCGAAGCCAGCCTGCATTTGCTCCAGGAAGACCAGAACGCCGGTCGCCAGGTGCAAATGAACATGCTGCCGGTGAACCCTTGGGACGTAGGCGAGTTTCAGTTCGCCCATGAGATCATCCCGTCGCTGTACTTGTCGGGCGATTTTGTGGATTACTTTAGGGTCGATGAGCGCCGCGTTGCGTTTTATCTGGCTGATGTTTCTGGGCATGGAGCCTCTTCAGCGTTCGTCACCGTGCTGCTGAAATTCATGACCACGCGCTTGATGTTTGAATTCAAGCGCAACGGCACCATGCCGGATTTCAAACCGTCAGAAGTGCTTAGCCATATCAATCGTGGATTGATCAACTGCAACCTTGGGAAGCATGTCACCATGGTTGGCGGGGTCATCGATGAAGATACCGGAAAATTGACTTATAGCATCGGTGGCCATTTACCTTTGCCGATAATGTATACGCCCACTGAAGTGCACTATCTGGAAGGCCGAGGCCTACCGGTAGGGTTGTTCAACGAGGCGACCTATCAAGATCACGTAGTGGACTTGCCTGAGAGCTTCAGCCTGACCTTGCTCTCTGATGGGATATTGGACCTTTTACCCGGTGATACACTCAAAGAGAAAGAAGCCGTCTTACCGCAAATGGTTAAAACGGCAGGAGGCAGCCTGGATGGCCTGCGTCATGTATTTGGATTGGCCACGCTAGGGGAGATGCCGGATGATATCGCCTTGTTGGTGTTGAGCAGGAACCTTTAATGAGTACCGGTAGAATCCAGTTCGCCGAGCAAGCAGGCACGTTTATCCTCAAATTTGTGGGGGAAGTGCGCCTTACACTGTGTTCGGCTTTGGATACAACTATTGAAAGAATCTTCACGTCGCGGAATTTTTCGGCAATCGTCATCGATTTAACCGAAACCCGCAGCATCGATAGCACGACGCTCGGCTTGCTGGCCAAGCTGTCGATAATGTCGCGGCAAAAAGTTGGCTTGCTGCCGACTGTTGTCACCACCCACGAAGATATCACTCGTCTATTGCAGTCGATGGGCTTCGATCAGGTGTTCAATATTGTTGATCGTCCTATCCGTTGCCCTGATTCGTTGACCGACTTGCCGTCGCAAGATCAGTCCGAAGAAGTGGTAAAAGCGAAGGTGCTAGAAGCGCACAAGATTTTGATGGGCCTGAACGACTCCAATCGCGAAGCGTTTCACGATTTGGTCAATGCCCTCGAACGGCACTGAGATTCGCTAAGCAGCAGAAGCAGTAACTACATTTCTGCGGGCAATAAAAAAGGGCAGACCCGTAATGGGTCTGCCCTTTATGCATTCAGGCCTTGGCGGCGAGTAATGCTTCCAGCTTTTCCTGGTCGCGAGCGAACTGGCGAATACCTTCTGCCAATTTTTCGGTGGCCATGGCGTCCTCGTTCGATGCCCAGCGGAACTGGTTTTCAGTCAGGCTTTGACGCGCTTCGCCTGGGTTGCCGGGTGCAAGTTTACGCTCCAGCGTACCCATGTCTTTCGACAGCTGTTCCAGCAAGTCAGGGCTGATGGTCAGGCGGTCGCAGCCGGCCAACTGCTCGATCTGGCTAAGGTTGCGGAAGCTGGCGCCCATGACCACGGTTTTGTAGTCATTAGACTTGTAATAGTTGTAGATCCTGCTGACCGACTGCACGCCCGGGTCTTCGGCGCCCACAAAGTCATGGCCAGCCGATTTTTTGTACCAGTCGTAGATCCGACCTACAAACGGCGAGATCAAAAACACACCGGCTTCGGCGCAGGCTACAGCCTGAGCAAACGAGAACAGCAGGGTGAGGTTGGTCTGAATACCTGACTTTTCAAGCTTCTCGGCGGCACGGATGCCTTCCCAGGTTGACGCCAGCTTGATCAAAATCCGATCGTTTTTAATGCCCGCTTCGTTGTACAAACCGATGAGGCGCTCGCCACGTTCGATCATTGCATTGGTGTCGAACGAAAGGCGTGAATCTACTTCGGTAGACACGCGACCCGGCACCACTTTAAGAATTTTCTGCCCAATGGCGACGGCAAAACGGTCGCAGGCCAAGCCGATATCGTTCTTGCTGCCCTTGAACGCTTCCTGAAGCAACTCACCGTTGCTCTCGCTCGAAGCCGCCTTGAGTAGTAAAGAAGGGTTGGTCGTGGCATCCACCGGCTTAAGACGTGCGATGGCATCAAAGTCGCCGGTATCTGCGACTACAGTAGTGATTTTCTTGAGTTGTTCCAGCTTGGAAGTCATGAGTGTGCTCTGTCCTGTGCGGTTAGATGACATTACCCGAGCGCTGCCGGCCACTCAAGGCCGCACCTTGACGATGCTCCTTGAGGCGGATGGGCAATCCAGAACCATTTGAGCCCCATCCGCACAGCTTGTTCCGTGAACCTCAATATAACTAGCGACCTTCCAGCAGCTCCGCAGCTTGATCAAGCAGCGTCAGCGGATTTTGTGCTTTATGGATGTCGACTGACAGCAATTGCCGAAAACGCCGTGCGCCCGGAAAACCGGTGCCAAGCCCAAGCACATGCCGTGTTATGTGGTGCATCGAGCCGCCGCTTTCAAGGTGGGCGGCAATATAAGGGCGCAACGCCGATAACGCTGCCGCCCGAGAAATCACTGGGGCGGTACTGCCAAACAGCCGTTGATCAACGTCCGCCAGAATATACGGATTATGGTAAGCCTCGCGGCCCAACATTACCCCATCAAAAATCTGTAAATGCTCATCACATTGCTCAAGCGTCTTGATTCCGCCGTTCAGGATGATTTCCAGATCAGGAAAGTCGGCCTTCAGCTGCGCCACGATGTCATAGCGCAACGGCGGAATATCGCGGTTCTCTTTCGGCGACAACCCCTCAAGAATCGCAATACGCGCATGCACGGTAAAACTGGTGCAACCGGCTTCATGCACCTGGCCGACGAAATCACACAGCTGTGCGTAACTGTCGCGCCCGTTGATCCCGATGCGATGCTTGACCGTTACCGGAATAGACACCGCGTCCAGCATCGCCCTTACACAATCCGCCACTAGTGCCGGATGCGCCATTAATACCGCGCCGATCAGATTGTTCTGTACCCGGTCGCTAGGGCAGCCGACGTTCAGGTTCACTTCGTCATAACCTGAAGCTTGAGCCAAACGGGCGCAAGCAGCGAGATCTGCGGGGACGCTGCCGCCTAATTGGAGGGCGAGAGGGTGTTCGGACTGGTCATGACGCAGGAACCGCTCATGATCGCCGTTGAGCAACGCCCCGGTAGTGACCATCTCGGTGTAGAGAAGGGCGTGCTTGGACAGAAGTCGTAGGAAATACCGGCAATGGTGGTCAGTCCAGTCCATCATGGGGGCGACGGAGAAACGGCGAGAGACGCTAGGCCTTGTGTGGCGTGGGTTAGACGCAATATCTAGTGGCATTTTAGTCGGTCGTTTTGTAGCGGTTTTAGGGCGTTTTAAGCCGTTTTTTGAAGCTCAATGCTAAAACTTAGCACTGGAAAAAAACTTTAAGCACTGAAGGGACGAGACGGGCACGATTACACAAAGGAAGAGTTAAAAAGGTGACACCAAGTACTCGGCGCAGATCAGGCTGCGGCGCAACGGTGCCATAGTTTATCAGGAAGCTCAGACGTTTGAACGTAAGCAGATGGCGCAGGCATGGCTCAAGCGACGGGAGACCAAATCTGCCCAGACCCACCGCAGCCCACTCCAGCATCAGCCCTTCGCCAAAGTAGAAGCCACCTCAACCGCAAACTCCCGATACGACCTCGGCGATCTACCCAGCAACGCCGCCAACCGCTCAACCTCCACCGCACTGGCCACGGCCCCATCCTGTTGATAGCGCGCCATCATCAAGCGCATGTCATAAGCCAGCCAGCCGGGCGCAAATGCTTTCATCCGCTGCTCAAGTACATCAAGGTCATCGCCGCCATACCCAACCGTCTTTCCCAATACCTCAGACCAAATCTCCACAATCTTCTGCGCAGTCAGCGCATCAGGCCCGACCAATTCGTACGTTTCTCGCGGTAACGGCGCTTCAGACCGTTCGCGGCGCAGGAGTTCTCGCGCTGCCGCATCGCCGATATCCCGGACGTCGACCATGGAAATACCCTTGTCCCCAATCGGCATGCCGTAGAGGCCATGACTGAGCATTGGCTCTTTCTGCCGCACATCGTTTTGGATGAAGTAGGCCGGGCGCAGCACCGTCGCTGGAATATCGCAGTGTTCAATCATGCGCTCGACGGTGTGCTTGCCAGTAAAGTGCGGGACATCGACGTATTCGGCACCCTTGAACACCGACAGATACACCACCCCTTTAACACCGGTCTCCCGGGCGACGCTCAATGTCTGTAGCGCCTGGGTCAGTTCGTCTGGGGCGTTGGGTGCCAGCAGGAACAAGGTGCTGATGCCCTGCATCGCTTGTCGAACTGAATCGACGTCGGACAAGTCGCCTTTGACCGCAATAACGCCTTCCGGGAAGTGGGCTTTTTCCGGCGAACGTGTCAGAGCGCTAACGTCGGCTCCGCTGCCTTTCAAGTGCTCTAAAACTTGGTTGCCGACTACTCCGGTACTGCCTGTTATGAGAATTGTCATGATATGTCTCCTTGGATAAGGCCGATGCGGCCCCGTGACAAATAGACTATTCGTTCCACTACTTGGCAGATAGCTCTAGAATGGTGACAAGCCGTCTCTCAGGTGGAACGATTATGGATCTCACAGCACTTGCCGATTTCAATCTAGTCGCGCTGCATGGCGGCTTCGGTCCCGCCGGTCGGGCGCTCAACCGACCCAAGGCAACCCTGTCGCGACGGGTGGCCGAGTTGGAGGAGGACTTGGGTGTCAGGCTGATTGAGCGGGGCGCACGACGCATGCGTTTGACCGAGGATGGACAAGTGCTGCATGAACGCACGCGTGGCTTGTTGTCGGAACTTCAAGAGGCGGGGGAGGCGGTGGCATCACGTGCGCCCATTGCTCGCGGGCGATTGCGGGTGAGTGCGCCGATGGTTTTCGCCCACGTCGTACTGGGTGAAGTTGCTGCGCGCTTTGCGTTGGCTTATCCGCAGGTCGAACTCGAGATCATTGCCGAAGACCGCATTGTCGACCCGGTGGACGACGGCTACGATTTGGTAATCCGCATTAACCCGGCAAAGGATGGGCTACTTGTCGGGCGGCGTATCATGAATGACCAACGCTTGTTGGTTGCCACTGCCGCCATACCAATACCGTCGACACAGGCGAGCAATGATGACGAAAGACCGGTTCCGGCGGTCGTATTGGCGCAGACACCCTCAGGCGTTATCTGGAGCATTCGCACGGGAAACGGCGACGAAAAAGCATTCAAACCGATGCCGCTATTGAGGCTGTCGTCACTATTAATGGTGCGTGATGCGGTTCTTGCGGGGGTTGGTGTAGCGATGTTGCCCATGTTATTGGTCAAACAGGATGTGGCGGCGGGAAGACTCATCTGCTGGGGCACGGAAGCAGGCCCTCCCGTGGAAATCTGGGCGCTGTATCACTCTCGCCGTCTGCTCAGCGCCAAGGTACGGGCGTTTCTGGACATGCTGAAGGAATTACAGGTGCCAGCATGATGGGGCTTACTGACCGGCATCTTTCCACAGGTTAACCAGCGCTTGTGGGGCAGCTGTCTCAGGGACGATCAGTTCAAGGTCACGGCACAGTTCACCACTGTTGATGCACAGTCGGTAGTAGCGCTGATCGCCGCTGCCGGCTTGGGCCTGAGTGGTCGAGGCACAGCTCAACATGTGATTGATCAGCTCGCAGACATTAGCCCGTTTGTCGTCGCTCATCTGCGCTGCCTCGATTCGTCGCGCGCCATTGAGCTTGGGCATGAAAGCGATACCGCCTTCACGAGAAACCAAGATGACGGCGTTGTGATCCAGCGCAGTGAGCGTTTTCATTCAGAGCACTCCTACCTGATGCCAAGCGTGTTTGACGGCCTGAGCGGCTTTAGCGTCAAAGCGCTTTTGTGCATGTGTAACGGTGAGATTTGCAAACGTAGCGAAGTCGGCATCCTGGGGCAGGGTGTCGTCGCACAACGTGTCATACCAAATATAGCCAGCGTGTTCCCAGGCATGGCCGCCCAATGCGATTGCCGCCAAATAGAACGCGCGATTTGGAATACCTGAGTTCAGGTGCACTCCGCCGTTGTCGTCTTTGGTCTGCACGTAGCCCGCCATGCTAGCGGGTTGAGGATCTTTGCCCAATAAAGGGTCATCGTAAGCGGTACCCGGATGCGACATAGATCGCAGTCCAATACCGTTGATGCCTTTTGCCAAGAGGCCTTCACCGATAATCCAATCCGCCTGTTTGGCAGTTTGCTTAAGGTGAAACTGTTTGACCATGGATCCAAACACGTCCGACATCGACTCGTTAAGCGCACCCGACTGTTGAAAATATATCAGCCCGGCTTCGGTTTCCGTTACACCGTGGGTCAGCTCGTGGCCGATAACATCAATGGCTATGGTGAAACGATTAAATATTTCCCCGTCGCCATCGCCAAACACCATTTGTTGGCCGTTCCAAAACGCATTTTGATAGTCTTTTTCGTAATGCACACTGCCGAGCAACGCTAGCCCTTTGTTATCCAGTGAGTTGCGTTTGTAGGCTTGCCAGTAGAAGTCGTAGGTCACCCCGAGGTAGTCATAAGCCTCATTGACCGCTACATCTTTGGTTGCCGCCTGACCTTCCTTCCTGACTTGGACACCCGGCAATGCAGTACCGTTGTGCGCGTCATAGATGGTGCGCTCAACCTCCCCGCCTTGGGTCGATGGTGCGATCATGGGCTCGGCGAACGGGTGGGCAAGCAGGGTGTTGACGTGGTTTAGCGTGGTTTGCGCGCAATTGCGTTGGGGCTCTGAGCCATTTGCAATGATCCGCCGCAGCATGTAGGGCGGAATAATACTGTGAGGGGTAGAAGTGCGATTGCTCATACTTTAATCCTTGCAAAGTTTGAGTGGATTCTTTCAATGCTGATCGTCAGTCGGTCTCTCTGGGATAGAGACCGACCTCTCGGTGAAGAATTCCCGTCGCTGTGGGTTTGGCGATGGCTCCTAGGGATCTCGGCCGGCAGGACCTTCTTTGGGCCTGCCGCCAATCTAATTCAGGATCAAGCGACTACTTTCAACGCCTTCTCAACCGCCTCAACAAGCCGAGGATCATCCGCCGTTACATCAGGCGCAAACCGTGCCACCACCTGACCATCGCGGCCAATCAAAAACTTCTCGAAGTTCCACTGCACTTCCGGAATCGGGTTCGCTGCAATGCCATACCCCGTTAATTTCTCACGCATCGGACCTTCGCCCGTCGCGCCCGGCAGGGCGCTTGTCAGCGCTTGATAAAGTGGGTGCTTGTCCTGTCCCGCAACGGAGATTTTGGAAAACAGCGGAAATTGCACGTTGTAGTTCAGGCTGCAAAACTCCTGGATTTCCGCTTCGCTGCCGGGTTCCTGCTCTTTGAAGTTATTGGCCGGAAAACCAAGTACTTCCAAGCCTTCAGCTCGCTTGGCTTCATAGAGCTTCTCCAGTCCCTCGTACTGCGGCGTGAGGCCACACTTGGAAGCGACGTTAACAACAAGAAGCACCTTGCCAGCGAATGGTGCCAGCGTTGTCGAGTCCCCGGTAATGGATTTGACCGGGATTTGATAAAGGTTCTGGGTCATTACGTTGTCTCTTGTTTTCGAGGGTGAAGCCGCAGCCTAGCAAAATTCTCGTCTTGCGGCGTTGTCGACACGCTCGGGCAGCACCGATATTGCTGCCCGAACCGATCCCAACCGCTCATTGATCCTGCCGATATCCAGCGAATCGAACAAAATTGAACTACGTTGTACCTAGATTTCGACCATCGCTCGCAATAGGAGCATCCATCAAGCGAATGCTCATGAACGCGAAAGGATTGCTTACCGTTTTTTTAATTGCCGGTGCTCTGTGGTTGGTATCCATGTGGTGGGCGACTGGATTTATCGTCTCGGTTGAGCCTGCCCACGTTCCGGCCGCGCTTAAATCGCCTTGACTGGAGTCTGAGCGAGGGTGGCCCAGACCGTTGCCGTTCATCGAGCGGGCAGGAACAGCCGCACATTTCTCTCGGTCACTTTCTATGGCGATCGATGAGGAACAGGGGGTCTCGATGAACAGTGATGCAAATGATGTTGTGCAAATTCATTTTAAATGTACTCAAGCGCCCGAAGCCTGGGTCGAAACCCACCTGAGCGAGGGACTGAAGCTGAGCAGAAACATGATTGCCTGGCGTCAGCGCTGGGCCGTGTTGTTTGATCATTTGCAATGCACTGATTGCCAGCGGTTGCAGAATATCTGGTTAGCGGACGAGGCATTTAAGCATGACCACAGTTGTGGGTTCAGCGACGAAAGGGGTCAGCATCCGTGGCACGATCTTGCGAGTATTTTGGGCGAGCTGCCCTCGCCGAGACGAACCGTTGAAGATTGATCGGACAAAAAAGGCGCCACTAAGGCGCCTTTTACGGTCTTGGGGATCGCCAAGTTAGAACGCCGACTTAACTACGCCGCCATCGACCCTCAACGCCGCGCCGTTGGTTGCTGAGGAGGCTTCAGAACACACATAAACCACCATGTTGGCGACCTCTTCAGGTGTGGTGAATCGCTTTAGAAGAGAGGTGGGTCGTGCTTTCTCAAAGAACTCTTTTTCGAACGCTGCGAACGGTTGGCCACCCGAGAGTTTATTCACAAACTCACTCACGCCTTCCGAACTGGTCGGCCCCGGCAGCACGGCATTCACGGTCACACCGGTGCCTGCGCAGCTTTCCGCCAGGCCGCGGGACAGGCCAAGTTGAGCCGTTTTGGTGACGCCGTAGTGGATCATCTCAACGGGGATCTGCACGGCGCTTTCACTGCTGATGAAGACCACGCGACCCCAATTTTTGCTTTTCATCTTCGGTAAATAAGCCCGCGACAGACGCACCCCGGACATGACATTGGTGTTGAAAAAACGCTCCCACGCTTCGTCGTCGATGTCTTCGAATGGTTTTGGATCAAAAATACCGAGGTTGTTCACCAGGATGTCAACGTCGGGGTGTTGCTCAAGCAGCCTCTTGATCTGCTGTGGGTCAGACAGGTCGCCTGCAAAACCCTGAACATCGGCGTCGGGCTGCAGTGTACGAAGTTTGCTCAGGGCCTCATCGACCGACGCCTGAGAGCGACCGTTCAGGATCACCTGGGCGCCTTCACGGGCCAGTCCAGAGACGATGGCAAAGCCGATACCCTTGGTTGAACCTGACACCAGTGCGCGTTTATTTCGTAAATGTAAGTCCATGAAATTCACTCCCGCTCGGTTGTGCGGCCAATTAGCCGACAAGGATTACAGGCAGGTGGCCAGCGAAGCTAATCGACGCTCCGCCAGCGCATCGCTTTTCGCTACGTAGTAGTTAATCGTAGTGCCAGAGGTTGCGCTCTGGACGTCGACGAAATACTCGGCGCTACGGGTATAGACAGTGAAACCGCCTTTAGTGCCCGGCTTGAGGTACGCAGCGGCTTCGACGCCGAACACCACCTCATCCTGCCAGGAAAATTGAATGCACTGGGCCACGAGCTGATCTTGTTTCTCGGAGGTAAACGTCTTCGCCGGCGCGGCGGTTCGGGCTGTGTCCATGCTCGGCGACGCGCAGCCTGCGAGTAATCCCAAGGTCATGGCGCCTATTAACATCCGCATGGTGCTTCCTTATTCATTCTGAAAAACGCTGACTGTACCACTTGGCGGTGGCGGTAAGTTCGTTGTGTCTACCTGGGCTTCAACCCCGCAGTACGCCATCCACTATCCCGTGCTCTTTGCAATATTCGGCCCAGTCCATCCCGGCCATCTCGGCGACTTCCTTGTGCACCTCAAGGCGTTGTGCCTGGAATTCTTCTGCGGATTCGGCGGTGAGTTTTAAGGTCAGCTCCCACGCGAAAAAGCCTAAACGTTCGGCTTCTGCTTCGAAGGCCTCATGCAAGCGTTCTTCGCGGTATTGCGCCATTGTTTCGCCCTTGGCCTGAGCGGCCAGGGGGTTCAGGTGATCAAGCGCTTCGCGAAGGTCGGGGCGTTCGTTGAGGAAGGTTTCTAGCGCTGTCTGGTGACGCTGTTCGGCTGGGATCATGGGGCCTGCTTTATAAGTGCGTTTATTCGGGCGTTGGCAACACGTTCACTTAGGCATGTATGCCAGTTGCCAGCGCCGGGGAATTTTTAACGAGGCTACCCCAAGGATGGCAGAAAGCACACCGCTGGCAAATAAAGCCCTCATGCCCAGATGCTGTTCAAGCAGGGCACCGATGACCGCACCCGCAAACATACCGGTCCAAGGAATCAACTGCACACGCCAGCCATTTCTCCGTTCCCCCAGCATCCATCGGCCAAGGCCCCGACCAAAGCGGGAGAGGGCTCCTGTCACGTAGGTTAGCCCGACCGGGAAGCCGTTCACTTCCTCGACCGCAGCGTTCAGCATGCCCATGGCGGTGATCGCGCCCAGCAGCGCAGGGAGTTGGTTGTCGAGTGGCCAAGCCGCAGCCGCACACAGCAGGGCTGCGATGCACAACAACAGTGGCAACGTGCGTCGGCGAGTCAGTCGACCGACAACGATGCCCAGCGCGTTGCTGGCAACAAACGTGACCACCAACAGCGTGAGTCGTAACACTAGGTTCACGTCACCATTGCTGACAGCGACGGCCAAGCGGGTAGTGTTGCCGCTCATGAATGAGACGAAATCCCCGGAGGCCATAAAACCGATGGCGTCGGTCATGCCTGCCAGCACTGAAAGCATCGCTACTAGCGCAAGACCGACACGTCCGCGCCATTTCTGCGTATGCAGCCGTGCGGGGTGAGTGTGAGGTTTGAGTGGGGTGGGCAGCATTAGGCTATTTCCATGTGCGCAGGTCCTTTCGGCGGCTTGAGTATGGGGCAATATCCTGCGAAATTGAATTCGACCAACCTCTACGTTTCGGGCGTATCGACGGGCGAAAAAAAGCCAGACCCACATTACGTGTGGGTCTGGCTATTTGTGTTAGTTACGCGTGGCTTATGCCGAATAAAGGCCTACCACAGGGGCACGACATAACTTACATAGAAGCGGTTTTCGTCCTGCTTGGTTTGCCCCGTCATTTCCGGGTTAGCCATGGCGTTTTTCCAGGTCACGCCCAGCCCTTTGAGAGTGCCATCGGGCACTTCATAACTGACCGCCACGTCACGCTCCCACTCGCTATCGCCGCCTTTAACCACTTTGATGTCATTGCCGTGGGCATAGGTCGCGGCGAAGCCCAGACCCTTCACGCCCAGATGACCAAAGTCATACTTGTACTGGGCCATCCAGGTTTGCTCGCCGGCGTGCTGGAATTTGTTCAGTTGCAGGTTGGTCAGTGCCGGTGAGTCCGCACCCGACCCAGGGCCTTGGCGAGCGTCGCCGCTGTTCAGGCCGGAATCCAGGAACGGAAAGTCGCTGTCCCCAGTGTTTTTCTGCGCGCCGATGCCCACGGTATGACCCGCCAGGCTGTAGCTTTCCATCAAGCTGAAAGTCGACTGGTTGATCCGGCCTTTGCTCAAACCGTCGCCGTAAGAACCGGCAGTGGCGTAGTCGCTGTCGCCGTCCGCGTTGCCGCCCACCCCCAGGCTGCGATAAGCACGGAAGTCGCTGAGCAGGCTGCCCACTGGTAATTGGTCGGTGTGTTTTGCGCCGAGGAATGCTTGCTGGTAGTAGTCCTCAAGGTTTGAATACCAAAGGCTGACCGTGGTGTTGGCGATGCCGGTGTAATCCGCGCCGCCATAAAGGAAGCGGTTGCTGAGTTTGGCACCGCCGCCCGTGGTCATGTCACTGTCGTTGGTCTCATTACGAATCTTCGTCTGGGTGATGTCGCCGCCCGTGAAGGTGAAGTCCGAGAGGTCTTTGGACACCAACTGCGCACCGGTGTTGGTCTGGTGATACAGGCGACCGTCGGTGTTGGCGAGCATTGGGTTGCTCTGTGTGAGCTCACCGATGCGCAACTCATCCTTGAGGAAGCGCATTTTGAAGGTCGGGCTCAGCACGCCAAAATCATTGGCAGACTTGCCGTCGTTCAATGGAAACATACTGCCGGGGGTGCCGCTCGAATTGAGCTTGATCCCGTAGAAGGCTTCCAGATCCAGACCGAATCCAACGGCCCCTTCGGTATAACCTGACTTGAAGTTGAACTGGAAACCTTGACCCCAGTCGCGGACGCTTTTAGCTTTGGCGGTACTGCCCACTACACCGCGACCTTCTTGATCCAAGTAACGGTTTAGCAGTGTCAAGTCGGCGTGGCTGTCGTCAATGAAGTCCGCATGCGCAGACAACATCACACCGCCCAATAGTATGCCGACTACTGGCCTGGTTATTTTCTTGATCATCGTGGGTCTCGTTTACTGGGATATTCAATCTGCTGTCGAAGTAACGCCCAACAATACGAATCGGAACGTCAACGGCAGAACAGCAGCGAACCAGCGCTGCAAGTTATTGAGGCAAGTAAGAATTAACGAGATGACAGTTACGTGACGGAGCCCCTTGGCCAGGATGAAACTTAATTTAGGTGTTTTTCATTTGACTTAACCAGTGCCGCTGGTTAGGAAGAAGATGCTGATAAACATTCTCATCATGTCGAAAGACCGCCATAGAATTGGCGCTAAAATTTTTACCTAGTGTCATAAAGACATCACACAATTGCCTTATACATGCCTCTCCCCTGTATTTGATGAAGAGGCGTGATCAGCTGTGAATAGGTTCTGGCCTCGGTTTTTGAGCAAGCGTTCCGAAACGCCTGTGCTCCGTCGTTTTAAAATCACCCAGCGTCTGGTCGTCTGTTTCGGCATCACGGCTGCATTGTTAGTTGCCGTTGGCGGGTTTTGCCTGTGGCAGATGCAAGACATCCGTAATCAAGGTGAAGCCGTTGAAAGAGGGGCGTTGCCCAGTATCGCCATGGCGGACGCTATCGCTATCGATCTGGTAAAGCTGCGCGCCGAAACGTCTAATCTGGTAGCGAATGCTGATGATCCAAGTGCGGTCATCACCAGCAAGATCAACGTCGAGCAGCTGAAAAACGAAGTCGAGAAAGGCTTTGCCGAGTACCTGGCTCGGGTGACTGACGGTACTGAACGTGACTCGATCCTGGCCCTGCAAGAGGCTTATAAGGCTTTTATCCCAGGTTTGCGTGATGAAATGGCGCTGATCGAACAGCGCAAGATCAATGACGCGCGGATGCTAATCAACACCACCTTGTCGATGCAAGGTGATTTGATGGACATGCAAGTGCAGTTGCTGCGGGAGCTCAATAAGCAAAGCGCGGCAGCGACAGTGGAGGCTGCGGGTAAAAGCTATCGTCAGGCACGGATCATTGCGTCGGGAGCAATTATTGTCGCGTTGGTGCTGACTTTGCTGTTGGCCTGGCGCTTAAGCGTGAGCATCATCCGCCCGGTGCGCCATGCGCTGCACATTGCCAGTACCATTGCTGACGGCGACCTCAGCCCCCAGACCATCCCAAGCGGCAGAGATGAACCTGCGCAACTGCTCAGTATGTTGGGGCGGATGCGCGGCAACCTGCACGGCACCATCGCTCAGATTGGCGCAGCCGCAACACAATTGGCACAGTCGGTTCAAGAAATGGGCTCCATCGCCCAAGCCAGTGCGCAAAACCTACAGCTGCAAAACGACGAAATCGAACAAGCCGCCGTCGCGGTCAATCAGATGAGCCAAGCGGCCGTCGAAGTGGCAGGTAACGCCAGCAGCACGTCTAGCGAATCTCAAGCCTCCAGCGAGGCGGCGGCCCAGGGCCAACACCGACTGCACGACACTATTGCGTCAATCAAACAATTGACTGGCAATGTGCTGGATTCTTCGCACCAGGCAGAGGGTCTCGCAGAACGTACGTTGAGCATTGGCAAGATTCTGGACGTGATCCGTGCGGTGGCGAACCAAACCAACTTACTCGCGCTCAATGCCGCCATTGAAGCCGCTCGGGCAGGAGAGGCGGGTCGCGGGTTCGCCGTAGTCGCTGACGAAGTACGCTCGCTTGCACAGCGCACCAGTGCGTCTACCAGCGAAATCGAAGGCTTGATCAACGACGTGCAAAAAAGCACGCAAGCCACCGCCCAAGCCCTGCGCCTTACCGCCACCCAAGCCAACGTCACTTTGGAGCAAGCCGCCGCGACTGGCCAGGCATTGGCGGTGATCATCACCTCCACCTCAACCATCAGTAACCGAAACTTGTTGATTGCCAGCGCGGCGGAACAGCAAGCACAGGTGGCCAATGAAGTGGATCGTAACCTGACCAGCATTCGCGACTTGTCGGCACAGACGGCCTCCGGCGCGCAGCAGACCACCGTGGCCAGCGACGCGTTGTCGATGCTGGCCACAGATTTGAACGCGATGGTGCAGCGTTTTGTATTGTAAGAAGAGTCGCCTGGGCAGCGGATATAGGAAGTGCAGGTTAATAGTTGATTCTAACTAATTCGTCTGCGAAATGTCTGTCAGCCGACGTTCCGCTGCACTGTCTCGCTATTGTTACACATGTAATAAGCGCGAGACTAAGTTAGTTGTTTTGTTCTTACAGTTGAAGATTGGTTGGCGTAATACGTTAGAGTTGATACAAAGTGGTACAATAATGTGCAAGATCGAGTGTCGAAAAAATGTTAAAGGTGGGGTTGTATGTTGCGTACAGACTGGTAGTCTGTTTTTGCCTTCTTGGTTGTTATAAATAACTAAGCATTGTCGGCTGATTATCAAAGACAGTGATGATGAATCAAAGGCGCCCTCTTATGCACTACACCTCGTTTACCAATGCTCGGATTAAAACCCTTGTCGAATCTATCGATAATGACGGCTATGCCGTGCTGCCCGGTTGGGCTACAAGCGATCAGTTGGCCGAACTTAAGACGTTCGTACTTGCCACGATAGAATCAGCGGGCAACGGTTACGTCGCCTTGACGGGGAAGGAGTCGATGTCGGATTCGTTTCTCTACGCATTGGGCTCTTCGCCGGTGTTCATTGATTTGTGCCAACGGATTGTTTCGACGGCCACGGGACGCAGGCCAGTGGAGCAGGGGCTGCATCAGGTGTTGCGTTGCTTGATCGGTGAAGGTGGGCAACGCGAGTCGCTGATTTTTCACTACGACTCCTATGTGCTGACCACCATCATGCCCGTGTGCATGCCCGAGGAAACCGACCCCGGCGACTTGATTATGTTGCGCAGCCATCGTCCGCTGCGTAGTAACTATTTCTTCAACTTGATCGACAAGATGCTCGTCGATAACCGCTGGATGCAGCGTTGGTTGAAACGGGAGTACGCTGCAGGTTCTGACAAGTTCACTAAGATTCGCATGTTGCCAGGCGATCTTTATTTGTTCTGGGGCTACCGTTCGCTGCACACCAACTTGCCAGCGGACCCGAACGCGGTGCGTGCTACTGCGGTGTTCCATTACGATAACCTGCACGCAAACAGTACCCTAGCCAGTGGTATCCGGCGTTCGCTGGGCCTCTTCAAACCACGTCGGCCCGCTCCCGTTCCTGTCCCGGCTCCAGCAACCCCCACACCGCCAGGTTTACAGTTGACGGACAGCCTCAGGGAATGAAGGTAGCGCCGCGGCATGTCTGATAAACCGCGTCGTCTGCTTCCCGAACAAGTTCGGTCCCACCGAATCTCGGCATGCCGCCGGATTCGGGCAATCCTCAAGACCGCGAAGACCAAACCACTACGTCTTTATTACTTGCTAGCCGTATTGGGTGTAATCAGGCGCAGGCCGCTGGCAATGCTGCCGACAGCGGCGAAGCAGGCGCCGATGGTCAGGGCCAGCACTGGGCCGTGTTCGCCGGAAATTCCGTAGCTCAGCGCCACCAACGCCGCACCCGTGGCCTGCCCAATTAGCCGTGCAGTGGCGATGGTGCCGCTGGCGCCGCTGCTGCGTTCCCGTGGGGCGCTGGTGAGCAGCGCCTTTTGGTTCGGTGCCTGGAAAAAACCGAAACCCAGACCACAGATCACCATGCGAATACCGATGTCCCAAGCGTCCGGATTGCTCGGCAATAGGGTCAAGGAAATCATCCCGCCGCACAGCACTGCCAGCCCGATGCTGCCCAACAAGCCGGGCGGGTAGCGGTCTGACAGGCGCCCGGCGAAGGGCGCAATCAATGCAACCACTACCGACCACGGCGTCATCAAAAATCCAGTCTGTACTGGATCGCGGCCCAGTACGTTCTCAAAGAAGAACGGCAGCGACACAAACGCTAGGCCTTGGGTTGCAAACGAGCACACGGCTGTCAGCGCGGAGAGGGCGAACAGTGGGCGCTTGAGCAAATCCAGCGGAAACATCGGTGCTGGATGTTTAGCCTCGCGCCGGATCATTAACGTACCGCCGATAACGCATATGACCATCGCGATCACTACGCTGGTCATCGAGCCTAGTTGCGCGGCCTGGCTCAAGGCAAAGATAAGTGCGCCAAAGGCAATTACATTCAAAGTTGCCGTGATTGGATCAAACGGCAAGCCACTGAGCTTGGTCACCGGCAGCGCGGACCAGGCGAAGTACAAGGCGAACAGTCCAATGGGTAAATTGATTGCAAACAGCCACGGCCAGTGCGCCACTGATAACACCAGCGAGGCCACAGTTGGCCCAGCGGCGAATGACACGCCCACCACCAGGGCGTTCATGCCGAACCCTCGGCCCAGGTGCTGCGGGGAGAAGATCGAGCTGATCAGCGCAGCGTTGACGCTCATGATCGCGGCGGCGCCCAAGCCTTGAAAGACGCGGGCAATGGTCAGGGTCGGCAATGACCAGGACAACGTACACAGCAACGAAGCCACGGTGAACAGCATCAGTCCGCCGAGAAACACTCGGCGATGACCGACAATTCCGCCTAGTGCTGCCAGCGGCAGCAGGGTGGCGACTGCGGCCAATTGGTAGGCGTTGATCACCCACACCGAAGCGGCAGGCGAGGCGTTCAGGTCGGCAGCGATGGCGGGCAAAGCGGTGTTGGCGATGGCAGTGTCGAGGGTCGCCAATCCGATGGACAGCAAAATTGCGACCATTCCACGCAATTCAGGGGACGACAATTTAGTGCTGACGGCTGGGGTTTCCAGCGGGCTAGGCGAATTCATTACCGATGAGGCTCCGGGCACATCTGATCAAATCAGGCAGTCAGATTTGCCAGGCTGGCAAACGACTGAAAAGCGAGCATGCCGGTTTAGGGCCGGACTGCGCAATGGTAGCTTGCTAATGTTTATCGCGTTTGGGCAAGCATTGCGGTGCAGCACCTTTATGAGTGCTGCACCGCTCTGGCCTGAGGCTTACATGCGGAAGCGGCTGACCAGCGTTTGCAATTGATTGCCCAAGCGCGCCAGTTCGACACTGGACGCGGCAGTTTCACCGCTGGCTGCTGCAGTTTGCTCGGAGGCATCGCGCACATTGACGATACTGCGGCTGATTTCCTCGGCCACCGCACTTTGTTGTTCGGCGGCTGCGGCGATCTGCTGATTCATTGCCTGAATATTCGATACAGTTTGGGTGATGCTCTCTAACGAAACACCGGCTTTGCGCGTCAGGGCTACGCTGCTGTCGGTCAGGCTGCGGCTGCTGAGCATGATGCTCGACACCTGCTGCGTGCCGCTTTGCAAGCCCGCGACCAAGGCCTCGATCTCCTCGGTAGATTTCTGCGTGCGTTGCGCCAGCCCGCGCACTTCGTCAGCAACCACCGCAAAGCCGCGACCAGCCTCGCCTGCACGGGCAGCCTCGATGGCCGCGTTGAGGGCCAACAGATTGGTTTGTTCCGCCACGGCCTTGATCACGTCCATGACTTTGCCGATTTTGTTGCTCTCCAATTGCAGTCCGTTCATGGCTTCGCTGGAGCGAACCACTTCGGCGGCTAGGCGTTCGATCTGCACAATCGCTTCGCCCACCACCTTGTCGCCTTCACGGGCTTGTATGTCAGCCGCCGAGGCGGCGCTCGAAGCTTGCTCGGCATTACGTGCGACTTCCTGAACCGTGGCCGACATCTCGTGCATGGCCGTCGCGACCTGGTCGGTCTCGATTTTCTGACTGTTGACCCCGGCACTGGTCTGCTGGGTAGCTGCAGAGAGCGACTCGGCAGCACCGGCAATTTGTGTGACGCCGTCGCGGATCCCACGGATCAATTCACGCAGGGTGCTGCCCATGCGCTGGATGCCTTGCAGCATCACACCCAATTCGTCGCGGCGGGTGACGGCCGGGCTGTGCGACAGATCGCCCGCGGCAATGCGCTCGATCACGGCCAGTGTCTGTTGCAGGGGGCGGGTGATCTGGCGGGTAATAATGATTGCGGCCAAGATTCCGAGAATCAGCGCCAGCAGAGTGGCGCCGATTTGCAGCTGACGCGACTGAGCGCTGGCGTCATCACGCTTGCTGGTCTGCAGTTTATACAGCTCGTCGTTCAGGCTCAGAATTGTGATACCCAATTCGCCCAAGGATTTACGCGCGGAAACGATGTCGCCGTAAGCGACTTTAAAGGCCTGCACCGATGCCTGGTAATTGAGCAGGGCGGTTTCCAGCTGCTTGAGCTTTTCGGCCTGTGTACTGCCGAACATCGCGTTGAGCGGCTTAAGGCCCTCGATGGCAACTTGAAGCTGGTTCATTGCTTTCTGTTCGGTGTCGGCGGTGACGCTCGCCGTGTAGCCGCGCACTTCATAGCGAACCATGGCCAAATCCTCTTTGGCTTTGATGATCGCCTGGTACTGCTCGAAGCGACCTTCATCTGTGGGCGCCATTTGCAGCACGGTGGTGAGGATCGAACCGATTAGCTCGGCGCCTTTGACCGCGTTAGTACCCATGTCGGCACGCACTGTATTGGCAACGTTGTACGCATTGCGCATTTTTGCCAAAGCGCTTTCGTAGCTGTTGCTGACATCGCTCAACTGGCTAAGCAGTTTCAGGTCGTCAGGACTTTTCAGCTCGGCACGAAGTTTTTGCTGTTGACCCTTGTAGCCATCAAGCGCCACTTGCACGGTCTGCCCCACGGTGTCGTCACCGTTGGCAATCATGTATTGCAAGCGTGACACCCGCAGGTTAGCTAATTGGTTACTCAGCGCCGCAATACTGCTCATCTTGTCACTGCGGTCGATTAGCCCATCCAGACTGGTCCAGCCGATAAGGGCTAAGGCCGACGTCAGGATTAATACCAGGCCGAAGCCTAGCGCCAGCTTTAAGTTGACGCTGATGTCCGAGAGCCAGCTATTCATCGCATTTCTCCAGAGTGTCGATTTTATTATGTTCGCGTGGCTGGGAAATCATGGATCTCGGGCCAATAAACCTGTGCGCAACAATGCTATCGGCTAGAAAGCGAATAGCTGAATGTCCGTCTGAGGAGAAATTTTATAGGACCGAATTCATTCGCGATGGATCCGCCTGCCTGTTCGGGATACGTTGGGGACGTCCCAAGGCCAATTTCGTGTCAGTAGCACGCTTGGCAAAGCGTTCCACATCTACCCTCTATATCTGCGTGCACTCTGATTGAATCTTCAGGCGGATTCGAAATCAATGTACTCGGGCAGCCAGCACCTTAGCTGCTGGTGACTACCGCGTCTTTCAGATGGAGCGACCTATGGACAATTACCACATCGAAAAAACCGGCACTTTCTGGTCATTGAAAAAACAGGGCGCAGTCCATGCGTCAAAGACCGCGGGCACCAAGGAAGAATTGGTCATCCTAGCCAGTGAGTTTCTGCGCACCCATACCGCCTCGCTGAAAATTCATAATGAGGACGGGACGATCCAGGAAGAGCGAACGTATCCGCGTAGTGCTGACCCCTCGCAGACGCCGGGCTGAATAAACTCGCAGGATTTTTGCCGGTAAAAAATAGTGTCGGGGCTTTCCGGCGTCAATGCAGCCATCCTTTTCGCGGTTGTATATTGTGTCCTATGAAGTACTGATCCAGCGTGTCGGGCTGACCTGATGCCTCGGCCAGTGCCACATAGGTGTCTGGCCTCAATAGGTACAGGGCGTTGCGCGCAAATCCGCAGGCTTCGTGGGCGGGCGTCCACGCAAAAACGTGCAACGGCACACCTTGGTCCGCGCACCATGCGCTTAATGGTTCGCTGGCGACGCCGTACACGTGCACCTGCCAACACAGGCGTGACAGCGATTCATAATTGTCGCTGCCAGGCACCCAAGGCAATCGTTCGCCCCCTTGAACCTCACCTGCAGTGCCGGCGCTGAGTGCCATGCCCCGGTAATTCAAGGTGACTTGCGACACTGTGCGAAAGATAAATTCGCGCACCGCATCAATCGCAATGACCTTTGGAATCAGCAATGGCGCGATACGCGTGCGCACCAATTTGGCGATGCGACCATCGGCCGTGGCGAAGCTGAACACCCGGTCGGTGGTCGCCACCAATTGCCGGGCAAAGCCGATACGTTCGGCCTCATACGTGTCCAGTAAACTATCGGTGGCGCGATCTTCCAGCACGGCTGCGAGTTTCCAGGCGAGGTTGATCGCATCGCCAATCCCGGTGTTCATGCCCTGACCACCTGCTGGGCTGTGGATATGCGCAGCATCGCCCAGCAAAAAAACCCTTCCCCGGCGGAAATGCTGCGCCACCCGATGGTGCACGCGATAGGTCGAGAACCAGTTGACCCGACGAATCTCGACCTGGAGGTGCTCAACTGCGCGGCCACTGACGTCTTCGAACGTCAGCGTGTCAGCATGCTCGGCACGTTCATCGCGCACGGTGCCGATCAGTCTTGCTCGCCCTTCGCCTGCCAACGGGAACACCGCGAGAAAGTCTGCTTCGTCGAGGTCCACGTGCAGTTCGCCATTGATCGCGGGGCCGACCGCTTCGACATCGGCCACATAGAACACCTGCTGATAGGTGCCCCCGGGAAACCCGACATCGAGGCTTTTGCGCACGGTGGAACGGGCGCCATCGCAGCCAGCGAGGTAACGCGCTGCGCACACCTCTTCCTGACCGTCCGGCCCCACCAGATAAGCTGTGACTCCCCCGTCAGCTTCGATAAAACGGGTCAGTTCGGTCTGCCGTTCTACCGCAATACCAAACATCCACAATCGCTCGATCAACAGGCGCTCGTGCTGATCCTGAGGAAAGATCTCGAGAAATGAATAGGGTGTCAGGTCTTTGCCCACGGCCTCGAATGGCACCCTGGCAGCGTGTTCTGCCTTGACCCAAAGGTTGACCGCCGGCACTTTGTGCCCACTGTCCAAAATGACGTGGGTCAAGTCCAGTTGCCTGTACAGCTCAAGGGTCCGCGCCTGAACGGCCAAAGCTCGCGAAGTGCTGCCCGAGGTCGCCGTTTTATCGATGATCCGCACTCTGATGCCGAGCTTGCTGAGCCACAGCGCCAAGACTAGGCCGGTGGGGCCTGCGCCGATGATCAAAACGTCGCAACGCTTCATTTTTCACTCCTTGTGGCGATCTCGTGAGCCATTAATCGTGGCACAGGTCCGCAGCGGTGTTAGTACGTGGCGACCGAAGGAGATGGACGGTTGCGTCCTCTCAACACGTTAGTATGTATTTCAGATCGACCCAACCGGGCCACTGACAGGCGAACCAATGAACTCCACCCCTCCGGACCTCACCCACGAAGCCCATCAGCCCATGGACGCCCGCGGCATCCTGACATTGGTGACATGCGTGCTGGCGTCGAGTCTGGCATTCATCGACAGTTCAGTGGTGAATGTCGGCCTGCCCGCCATTGGTCGAGACATGGGCGGTGGCCATTCCGGGTTGCAGTGGTTGATCGGTGGCTATCTGTTACCGTTGAGTGCTTTGCTGTTGCTCGGCGGGTCGTTGGGCGATCGCTATGGCCGACGCCGGGTACTGATGGTCGGGATCCTGATTTTTGCCGTAGCGTCAGTGGTGTGCGGATTGGCACCTAATCTGTCGACGTTAATTGGTGCGCGCTTCACCCAAGGCGTTGGTGCGGCGCTGTTGATGCCCAACAGCCTGGCGATTCTCGGTGCGAGTTTCGAAGGCGAAAAACAGGGGAGGGCTATCGGCATCTGGGCGGCAGCGGCTGCCGGGACTGGGGCGGGTGGGCCGATTCTAGGCGGTTGGCTGATCGACACCGTCAGTTGGCGGATGATCTTCTTCATCAATATCCCCTTGGCCAGTGCGGCGGTCTATCTGGCATGGAAGTACGTCGAAAAAGACCACCGCGGTGGCGGCAAAATCCCCTTGGACTGGTTAGGCGCGCTGTTAGCCACCGTTGGTTTGGGCGCAATTACCTGGGCGCTAATTTCAGTCACCGGCCCAGAAGGCTGGTCGCTCGATGGATTTGTCGGCTTACTCGCCGGGTCGGCGTTGCTGGCGGTATTTTTGTACTGGGAACGGACAAAAGGCCCGACCGCGATGATGCCCTTGGCCCTGTTCGGCTCACCGGGCTTTACCGGGCTGACGCTGTTGACCTTCCTGTTGTACGGCGCGCTGGGCTGCCTGACGATTCTGTTGCCGTACGTATTGATCGTCGCCAGCGGTTATTCCAGTACCCAGGCCGGGGCCGCCTTGTTGCCCATTCCGTTGGTGTTGGCCGTGGCGTCTCCTTGGTTGGGAGCGTTAGCGGGGCGCTACGGCACCCAACCATTCTTGATCGTCGGGCCGTGCATTGTGGGGGCAGGTTTTCTGCTGTTGTTGCGAATGGGAATAGACGTTGTTTATTGGCGCGATGCACTGCCCGCCCTCGGTGTTATTGCCATTGGCCTGACCTGCGCCGTTGCGCCTTTGACGACCGCTATCTTCGCTTCAGTCGACAAAAGTCACACTGGTTCGGCGTCTGGATTGAACAACGCCATTGCCCGGACTGGTGGTTTAGTGGCGACTGCGTTACTGGGCCAAGTATTGGCGTATCAAGGCGACGCTCTGACCCGTGCGTTCCATTGGGCGGTGATTCTGTCGGCCGTTGTGTGCGTGGCAGCGGGCGCGTGTGCGTTGGTGCTTCGACGCGCCTCGACCGCTCAAGGCAAATGATCAGCGGCGAAGTCGGCTTCCGAACGCGCCTGTAGTCGGCCGGTGCGGCAGGCCTTTTGGAACCGCTCGAAATCGCGATCGTTTTGTTCTGCGTACGCTTGGGCATAGCTGAGCAGTGCATCTGCCAAGCTGGCACTTTTACCAATGTAACCGCTGATCTGCGCTGCACGCCCCGAGGCTTTGGCGTGTGCATGAGCCAACGCCCGGCCACAAATCCGTGCATAGGCGGCGAAGGCTTCGGCGTCAAAGTTCTCCAGCTCTGCGGATACCTTCATGTCCCGTAGCTGGCGCACGTAAAAATGCCGTCCGTTGAGGTCCGTGGTCCAGCCTAGGAACAGGTCGCTGGCCGATTGCATCAGGCGTTGTCCTTCGACCACCCGCTGGCCATTGTGGCGAATACGCGACTTGCTTTTGACGTAGCCGGACAACACCGAACGCCGCGCTTCTTTGATCTGGAGAAACAGCGGGTGCTGTTGATCGTCTGTCAGCAGCGCCACCAGACAGCGGGTGCCGACACTGCCGACGCCGACCACCTTGAACGCCATGTCTTGCACCTCGAACCGCGACAGCAGCTCACGACGGTCGGCCTGCAACGTGGGCCGATAATCGCGCATGAACGCCCCATACAGCGTTTGCCAGTTTTTCAGCCCTGCCCAGTCGTCGTCGGCATCCAACAGCGAGGTGGCGTTGTTCAGGTGGAAAATTTCCGGCAAGTCATCGCGAATCAGCAACTGACCGTGCGCGTCCCGCTCGCTGATTTTCGGCAGCAGTTCGGCATGGGTGCGGCGTTCGGCTTTCTGGATGGCCCGTTCTACATGGGCGAGGGTGCTGTTGGACTGCGCTTGCGCCAGTAGGTCTTCATAGCTGATGGAGTCGTACCATAGATCCAGAGCGCCCTGGTTGGCGCAATCGGCCATGGTGCGTTGATAGGCGGCAACGGCTTCGCGGCACAGGTTTTCTTCAACGGTTTTGCCATGGCGCAAGTCACGGGCGGCAATCAGGACGCTCGCCACCAAGCGCTTCAGGTCCCATTCCCAGGGGCCGGAATACGCTTCATCAAAGTCATTGACGCTGAACAGCAAGTTGCGTTCAGGGGTGGCGAAACCGCCGAAATTCATCAGGTGAGCGTCGCCGCACACGGGCACGGCAAGGCCCATGTTCGGCGTGCCAGCGAGGTCGTGGGCATGCAGCAGTGCGTTGCCACGGTAGAAGGTGAACGGCGAGACCAGCATTCGCCCGTATCGTAACTCGACCAGCGATTTTACTCGGCCCTCGTTTGATGTTTCGATAATCGGTAGAGGGTCACGATCAATGTCGCCAGGCGCGGCATGCGAGCCGCGCGAGCACTGCTTACGGGCATCTCTGCCACACTTTAAACGGTCTTTGAGGGTGGTCATGAAAGCCCTTCGCTCAGTGATGGTTCAAAGAGCGTAGAGGCTGGCCGACGACACGCAAGACGATGGCGGGAATTACGTCGGCAGGGCGTTAGTTAAACAACTGCACGATCAGCCAAATGTTGGCCACGCTGATCACCGCAAACAAAAACCAAGCCAGAAGTCGCGTCGGCAGGCTGTTGACGAAAGGGCCCATCAGCGTCTTATCGTTGGTCATTCGGATCAGCGGGTACAGGGCAAACGGCAATTGCAGGCTGAGCACCACTTGGCTGAGGATCAGCAGCTTGCCGACGGCGTCATCACCCATCAACCAGACGCCAGTGAACGCCGGAATCAGTGCCAGCCCGCGGGTAATCAGGCGCCGCTGCCAGCACGGAATTCTGAGGTTGAGAAAGCCTTCCATGATCACTTGGCCGGCGATGGTGCCGGTAAACGTCGAACTCTGACCTGAAGCCAGCAATGCGACGCCAAATAGCAGGCTGGCAAATGTACCACCCACCAGCGGGTCCAGCAGGTGATAGGCGTCCTGAATTTCCACCACACCGGTGTGGCCGGTCTGATGGAATGCAGCTGCGGCAAGGATCAGGATCGCCGCGTTGACCAGCAGCGCCAATGACAGTGAACCGATGGTGTCGATACGCGACAAGCGCACCGCGTCCTGGCGGCTGGCCAAGTCTTTGCCGATCAATCGGGTCTGTACCACCGAGGTGTGCAGGTACAGGTTATGCGGCATCACCGTGGCCCCGAGAATTCCGATTGCCAAGTACAACGGCGCAGCTTCGCTGATCGCCGACAGGGACGGTTTGAAGCCATTAAATACGTCAGGCCAATACGGTTTGATCAGCCACAGTTCGATGAAGAAACACACGCCAATCGTCAGCACCAACACCAGCATGATCGCTTCCAGACGGCGGAAACCACGGTTTTGCAGGGCCAGTACCAACAGCGTGTCGAAGGCGGTGATGGCGATACCGACAGTCAGTGAAACGCCTAATAACAGGTGAAAGGCCAAGGCGCAGCCCAGTACCTCGGCGAGGTCGGTGGCAATAATAGATATTTCTGCCAATACCCATTGCGTGCGCGCCGAACGGGTGCTGTAGCGTTCACGGCAGAGTTGCGCCAAGTCGCGACCGGTGGCGATCCCCAACCGCGAGCACAAGCATTGCAGGACCATGCCGGCCAGACTGGCCAGGAGCACGACGAACAGCAAATCGTAGCCATAACGCGAGCCGGCCTCGATGGCCGTGGCCCAGTTGCCGGGGTCCATGTAGCCGATGGATATCAGCAGCCCCGGCCCGGCAAACCTTAAGGCGCGCTTCCAGAAGGCAGCGCTGGCATCCACCGGCACCGAACCTGCGACCTCGGGGGGGCAAAACGGTGCAGTGGCTATTTTGGGCAGACTGAATTTCACACGGCATTCCGTTCAAAAAAACAAGTCGCAGCTTAGACGTAATCGGCAGTGCTCCCAAGCGCCAGCGCCAAGGTATTAGTGGTTAATTCGCTTTCAGAGGCGCTATGCCAGCCAGCTGTTGTGTGTTGTATGGAGAATCTGTGTGGCCGAATTCAGTCGGGGTATATTCACACCCGCAGTGGCTAGCGCAACTCCAGCAATTGCGGCTACCTTTAGCCCACTCTGAAAGGACCACAACTGCAATACCGGCCTTTTTATCAGCCCTTTATCATCTGGATGTTCACATGACTGACCTTAACGCCTTCCCGATCAACGAAAAGTGGCCTGCAAAGCACCCTGAGTATTTACAGCTCTATTCGTTACCCACCCCAAACGGCGTGAAGATATCGATCATGCTCGAAGAAATCGGTCTGCCGTATGAAGCGCACAAGGTGGCGTTTGATAAGAACGACCAGATGACTCCCGCGTTCATGTCGCTGAGCCCGAATAATAAAATCCCGGCAATCCTCGACCCCAATGGCCCAGGCGGAAAACCGCTGCCGCTGTTCGAGTCCGGTGCGATTCTGATTTATCTGGCGGAAAAATCCGGCCAGTTGATGTCCAGCGATCCTGCCAAGCGTTATCACACTATCCAATGGGTCATGTTCCAAATGGGCGGCATCGGTCCGATGTTTGGTCAGCTTGGTTTTTTCCACAAGTTTGCCGGCAAAGAATTCGAAGACAAGCGCCCACGTGATCGCTACGTCAACGAAGCCAAGCGTTTGTTAGGCGTTTTGAATACACAGCTGGAAGGGCACGACTGGGTCATGGGCGATGAGTACAGCATCGCTGATATCGCCATCTTCCCGTGGGTACGGGCCTTGGTCGGCTTCTACGAGGCTGGCGATCTGGTAGGGATTTCTGACTTCCCCAACGTGTTGCGCTCTCTGGACCTGTTCCTTGCACGTCCAGCGGTAGAAAAGGGCTTGAAGATCCCGAGCTGACCCCATGCTTGCAGCTTGCACCGATTTAACCCTGCAGCTTTGGCTCGCGTTGTATGCAGTCCACCAGAAACTCCATCACCGCGCTGACTGACGGCGTTCGACGGATGTCAGGGTACGCCGTTATCCAGATCGCTCGTACCGGTGCTTCCAACTCAACGGCCAAGCGCACTAACGCTGGGTCGTTGTCACCGACGATGGTTGGCAGCACGACCGCCCCGACATGGCCCCTCGCGGCTATTTGCTGCGAATTCAACTCACTGGCCGCAAACACAATCGGCCGTCCGGCTCGAACATGGTGTAGCCATGCCTGCTGTGGCAGGTGATCAAGACCCTCGTCATAAGCAATAAATGTCCACTGCTCAGGGGGCCGTCGGCTGAACGCTACGGTCGCGTATAACCCGAACCGAACCACGCCGATCTGGCGGCACAGCAGCCCATTTTCTTCTGGGCGAACGGTGCGGATGGCGATGTCAGCCTCACCCGTATTCAGTGAGGCAAGGGCCGTCGACGGAAGCAGCACGATGCTCAAGTTTGGATAGTGCTCGCGTAACGCGGCAATGCGCGGAGTGATGCAGGCGGCGGCCACCGACGGCGGCGCACTCACGCGCACCGACCCGGCAAGGTCGGCTGACGCAGCCCGAGCCCGACGCTCCAGCGAATGCGCCATCTCCTGCATGCTCTCGGCGATAGCAGCCACTGCGCGACCGTCTTCGGTCAACGGTCGGCTGCGGGGTAATCGGTCGACGAGCTGCATGCCAAGCGCTTTTTCCAAGGATTCCAGGCGTCGGCCAACAGTCGCGTGTTCGACACCCAGTTCCCGTGCTGCCGCTGACAGCGATTGCGTGCGAGCCAACACGCTGAAGAAATAAAGATCCTGCCAATCAAACATCGGGGAATTTTCTCACGGAGCGAGGGAGAGTTTGGGGAATTCTCGGTCAATCAGTTGTGTTTTACCATCGGCTCACTACACCACAGAGAGTTCAGCGACATGAGAGCAATTATCATCGAGCAGTACGGCGGACCTGAAGTCCTGCAAAAACGCAGTGATGTGCCTCGACCCATAGCGGGACCGGGGCAGGTGCTGATCAAGGTGGTGTGTGCGGGGATCAATTTCATGGACGTGCATACGCGCCAAGGTAAATATGCGAACTCCCGCACGTACCCGGTCCGGCTGCCGTGCACCTTGGGCATGGAGGGATCGGGCGATGTAGTGGCAATCGGCGCAGGCGTCGAGCATCTGTCGGTGGGTGATCGGGTGGCGTGGTGCATTGGCTGGGGCAGTTACGCCGAGTACGCGGTGATCTCGGCTGGGTTGGTCGCACGTATTGCGGACAACATCCCCTATGACTTGGCTGCGGCCTCGATATTCCAAGGGGCGACTGCTCATTATCTCGTGGAAGACATTGCGCGGTTGCACGCGGGCAGTACTTGTCTGATTCACGCGGCCTCTGGCAGCATCGGTCAGTTGTTGGTGCAGATGGCCAGACAGCGTGGCGCAAGGGTGTTTGCCACAGCAAGCACCCCGGAAAAGCGCGCGCTGGTCGGTCAACTGGGTGCTTGGCAGACGATGGATTACTCCCACGGCGGTTTTGCTGATGACATTAGGTTGGCGACGGATGGAAAAGGCGTGGATGTGGTGTTTGATTCAGTCGGCAAAGCCACCCTGCGCGACAGCTTTAGAGCCTGCAGAACGGGTGGGCTGATTGTTAATTACGGCAATGTATCGGGTTCGGTGACCGACCTTGACCCAATGGAGTTGGGGGAGGCCGGATCGCTGTATTTGACGCGTCCCAGATTGGCCGATCACATGGCCGATGCAGCCACGGTGCAGCGCCGCGCCGACGCCGTATTTGCCGCCTTGCTCGACGGTTCGCTGAAGATCGAAATCGAAGGGCACTACTCCCTGGACACGGTCGGCCAAGTGCATGAGCGCATAGAGCGGCGCGAGCAAATCGGCAAAGCGGTGTTGTGGGTTTGAATGGCGGTATCGCGCCCACCACCGTACCTGTAAGAGCCCAGCGTGTTGGCTCTACAGGTTGGCGGTGTGCCGCAGAGTATTAATTAAGCCGATCTTTCGGCGGATTTGGCTCGTCCTTAACATCTGCGCCCATATCGTCATCCATGGCGTGGCGTTGGCCGATAACATCGTCACCGCGCAGGGTGCTGCGGTCGCTGTCCAGGCCACCGCGCGTCCCTGACTCGCCAAATGGACGCTCGCTGACGCGGGAGACACGTACCGGATCGGTAGGGATATTGTCTCGGGCGCTAAGTCCTGAAGGCGCCGTCAAATCAGTATCCGGGGTGATGTGGCTGCCCGACTCAGTACCGAAGTCTCGATTAGCCCAGCTAGCACTGCGCTCGTTGATATCAATCGCGCCGTTGCGCTCCATGACACCTTCGGCCTCGTCGGCCATTTCATCGGTGTCTACCGTCACGGTCACCAACGTCGAACCCCGACGATAGGCTTCAGGGTAAGCAACGGCATGATGATGGAGGTTGTCGTCGTGATCATTACCAAACAGCGACTTAAAAAAGTGACTGATTTTATCGCCTATGGACTCTTCGTGATGGCTAAGCCGGGCATCTGAGCTGTCGTCGGCCAAGCTGGCGGACGACTCCGCAGCCCAGCCTGGGGTCGAATCGCTCTCGGCGGCAGCGACGGTGATATTGGTGTGGGCAATACCGTGACCGACCAACTCCGTTCGGACCTTTTCTGCGTCGCTGAAATTATCAAAAGCTGCAACAAGTGTATGTTTCATGGCCGTCTCTCTTGCTCGAGTGAATGGATGCCAGTTACTTAGTTCTTGAGTGAGTTTAGGGCGAGAGAGTTGCGCACGGCTGACGAGCGGCGCTGGCCGGGGCAGGGGTAACGGGGGGCGCGAAGTGTTAAGCGGGGATAACCGACATCGGCGCCATGGTTAGTCTGGCGCCGATGCTGTTCATCTCTTCATATCAATTGGGCTGAGTCGCCACTGTTGCATTCGGGCGTGACGACTTGAACAGTTCGCTGACGCTCATGGTCAGCAGTGGGCTGAGCAGGGCGAAGTACGAGCTGTCGATGCCGTACGGGTTACCGGCCAGGAACCACGAGATGGTTGAGATCACCGACAGAATGACACCGCTAAGTGCGCCGCGGGACGTGCCGAATTTCGGTGCATAAAAGCACATCAGCACGATGACGGCCAAGGTGGCGCGCAAGGCTTTACCGAGGAATGCGATGAGCAGGATCTTGTCCGCGTACAGCGCCAGAACCAGTGGCAGGAGACCGATCACGATGATCGCGAGTTTGACGAAAATTACCGATTTACGGTCGTTCTTTTCTTTGTTGAAGAACGGGTCGTAGAAGTCTTTCATCGCCAGCGTGGCCGATGCCAGGGTGTTCGCGGAGATGCCACCGAACAGTGCGCCGGCCAGACCGATCACCACCAGGCTGGCGGAGAAAGTCGGCATGTGTGCAATCAAGACCGGGAAGGCGTCGATGGACTTCGTGCCGGGGTACAGCATTGCGCTGCACATTCCGATCAGTGCAGCCATGAGGCCGAATGGAATCATCAGCGACGACACGTAAAAGCACGAGCGCTTGGCGGTCTTGGTGTCTTTGGTGCTGATGATCGCCTGGATGACGTACTGAGTAGCGAAGATTGAGCCGACACCGCCGATCATCCACGCGAAGATCTGGCCCCAACCTACACCTGTCCAGTCGAACATGTGCTCAGGGAGTTTTGCTTGCAGGGCGCCAATGCCACCCGTTGCGTTGAGGGCGAAGGCCAGAGCCAGAATGATGCCGATGTACTTGACCGTGGCGTGTACGAAGTTGGTGTACACCACCGAGCGCATACCGCCCAGGCTGACGTAAAACACCGTCACCGCGCCGACCAGAAGAATCGCCAAGGTGCGATCAATGTTCAGCACAGCAGCCAACACTGCGCCGCCGCTGGCGTACAAGGCTACGGAGACGATGCTTAGCGCACAGATCGAAAGGATCGATGCGGCATAACGCACGCTTTCGCCGTAGTTCTGCGCCAAAATGGCGGAGATGGTCGTGAGGCCGGTTTCACGGTACTTCTTGACCAGTACCAGTGCCAACAACAGGAAACCCATGGACAACGCGACCAGGTTCCAAGCGGCGGAGATACCCGACTCAAAGCCTTTTTGCGCGGTGCCGATGCTCACC